>NZ_CAKKTK010000001.1:0-101571 GCF_920656135.1 Frankia sp. Cppng1_Ct_nod
GCCCGGAACGGATGGAACGGGCCATCACGGGCATCGAGACGGAGCTCACCGACCGGCTCGCGGAGATGGAACGCCAGAGCCGGTTGCTGGAGGCCCAGCGACTGCGGATGCGAACCACCTACGACATCGAGATGATGCGCCAGGTCGGTTTCTGCTCCGGTATCGAGAACTACTCCCGGCATATCGACGGGCGTGTCGCGGGTACCCCGCCGTTCACGCTGCTCGACTACTTCCCGGACGACTTCCTGCTGGTCATCGACGAGTCGCACGTGACGGTCCCGCAGATCGGCGGGATGTACGAGGGCGACATGTCCCGCAAGCGCAACCTGGTCGAGCACGGTTTCCGGTTGCCGAGCGCCATGGACAACCGGCCGCTGCGCTGGGAGGAGTTCTGCGCGCGCATCGGCCAGACCGTGTACCTGTCGGCGACCCCCGGGCCGTATGAGCTGTCCCGGTCCGACAGCGTGGTCGAGCAGATCATCCGGCCGACCGGCCTGCTCGACCCGGAGGTCGTGCTGAAGCCGACCCAGGGCCAGATCGACGACCTCATCGGGGAGATCCGGACGCGCACCGCACGCGACGAGCGTGTGCTGGTCACCACGTTGACCAAGAAGATGTCGGAGGACCTCACCGACTATCTCCTCGAGCTCGGGATCCGCGTCCGCTACCTGCACAGCGAGGTGGACACGCTGCGCCGCATCGAACTGCTCACCGAGCTGCGCCGGGGCGAGTTCGACGTGCTCGTCGGTATCAACCTGTTGCGCGAGGGCCTGGACCTGCCGGAGGTTTCCCTGGTGTCCATCCTGGACGCGGACAAGGAGGGCTTCCTGCGGTCGGACAAGTCACTGATCCAGACCATCGGCCGGGCGGCCCGCAACGTCTCCGGGCAGGTACACATGTATGCGGACACGGTGACGCCCTCGATGCGCAGGGCCATCGAGGAGACGAACCGGCGGCGCGCCAAGCAGATCGCCTACAACACCGAACGGGGGGTCGATCCGCAACCGCTACGCAAGAAGGTCATCGACATCCTCGACGACCTGGTGCGCGAAAGCGCCGAGGGTGAGCTGATCGGTGGTGGTGGGCGCGCGCAGTCCAGGGGGAAGGCGCCCGTGCCGGGCATGTCGTCGAGGACGGGCCGTGACGGCGCGGTCGGGCGGCACGCGGCGGCGTTGGCCGGCATGCCCCGTTCGGATCTTGCGGCGCTCATCCGCCAGCTCGACGACCAGATGCACGAGGCCGCGAAGGAGCTGCAGTTCGAGCTCGCCGCACGCCTGCGCGACGAGATCGCCGAGTTGAAGAAGGAGCTTCGCGGCATGCAGGCCGCAGGGCTATGACTTTTCGGGCGCGGACAGCCCGGACTGGCCAGCCGCATGTAGTCGACGACGGGTTCGGGTAGCCTGTCGCGTAACGGTCACTTTGAGGAATGGACTTGTGTCGTAACGTACAACATCTCTCATGGGTAGGAGAACGGCCGCTCTCGGTGGAGAAGGAGCTGTGCCATGAGGTGGAACCTGCGGTTGGTCGCAGCTCAGCGCGGCATCTGGAAGTCCAGCGAACTGCAGCGCATGCTCGCCGACCATGGTCTTACGATCAGTACCGGGAAAATGTCCGGCCTGTGGTCCGGCCAGCCGGCCAGCGTCAAACTCGACGACCTTGACGTCCTCTGTGCCGTCCTCGACTGCGGCGTTGACGAGCTGCTCGTCCCCGACCCGGGCACGGTTCGGCGGCCGGTCGACACCCCCGTGTCCTCACCGTTCCGGCAGGAGAACTCGGTCGGGACGGCAAGTCCTCGGAAATCCTGAAGAATATTCAGGATAATGTTGGTGGACGGAAGATCGAGGAACCCATGAATTTTCTCGGGGCATTCCGGAATTCGGCAATTTAATCCGGATTCGGTCACCCGGTCCAGCTGTCCGATCTTTGACATGCGGACCAAGAAGGTCGTCCTTCGTGTAACCCTTGTGAAGTCGTACGGATCTTGTCTGTTTATTCGCACATAGGGGGCGGTGGTGGTGGTCCAGGATATCCTTGACGCGGTATCCATGCCGGAGGAGATCGTATCGAGCTCCATGCATGACGAACTGTTCACTCGACTCGACATCTCGATCGGCGACCTCTGGGCACAGGCCCGAAACGGCGCCTTCTGGCGGCACGTCACTGCGCATGGATTCGACCGTGAGCTGTACCGCATCATGATGACGCAGATCTACCACTACACGCGGCACAATTCGATCAACCAGGCGGTTGCCGCTTTCCGTGCCGAGCCGGAGCAGATCGGTCTTCTCCGTTTTGTCTACAGCCATGCACGCGAGGAACTGGGGCACGAGAAGCTGGTCCTGCACGACCTGCGCGCGGTCGGTCTCCTCGGCCCGGACGCGTCGGTCGACGACGTGCCGCTGCCCGCGACCGACGCGCTCATCCAGTACCTCTACGGCGTCGGGCTTCGTGAGGGCCCGGTTTCCCGGTTGGGCTACTCCTACTGGGCGGAGACGGTGTACGACCACATCAGCCCGGTGCTGTCGAAGGCCCGGGAGTCTCTCGGCCTGAGCGATCACGACATGGCCTTCTTCGCGGCGCATTCGGAGATCGATTCCAAGCACGCCATGGAGGTGCAGCACACCATCCGGCGTTCGGTGATCTCGCGTGAGCAGGCGGACGCAGTCCACCGTGTCGCAGTCACCACACTGTGGCTGACCACTTCCCTGATGGAGCAGTCCTACACGGAATGGGCGCGTCGCCGCAGCGACGGATCACCGAGGGAATCCGGCGATGGCCGCTGACGTTTCCGGGTCGCTTGACGTTCCCGGGTCGCTCACGGGCGGTATCCAGCTATTATGCTGCAATTCCGAAAGTGAGCGGCAGCTCGCCCGAGGCTTCCGGAACGAGGTCTTCCTGAATCGGCGCAGCGTCATGTTCAGCGATGCTCTGGAATGCCGTCGAGACGCGGAAAGTCACGTCATGCTTCTGCTGTACGACGGCACTCCTGTCGCCACCGCACGTTCACAACCGTATCCATCCGACGTCTCGGACGTGCTCGGGGTCTCGCGCGATCTGCCCGACTGGGGTGCGGACTCCGAGGTCGGCAGGATGGCGGCGGTGCGTTCGCCGTGGTCTGCCCGCTATTCACTCATGGTGTTGGTACTGGGGTCGATGTGGCTGCTGGAGCACACGAGCCACCGACGTTACGTCGCCTACTGCCTCCCGAAGATGTTGAGAATATTTCGACTGATCGGTGCGGAGGATACCGGAGAAACCTGCGTCGTCCCCGGCCGCACCGGCCGACACAGTATCATTCTCGGCAGCTATGAGGACTGTGCCCGGCTGGGCATGGCCCATCTGGGGATGAGCGGGGCCGAGGCACGCTCCGCCGTTCGCTGGCAGGTGGCGAACCCACAGCCCCGGGAAGACCACGCGATCATCTCCGGACATGGACAGTGAAGGCCAAGCCTCACCCCGAAAATGGTACACACGAACATGTCACCAGCAACGGCTCCCGCGGGATGGACACTGTTGTCGTGCGGACCAGCCAATGCCAGGACTGTGCCGGGGTCCCGGCCGCGAGCCTTCGGCCCACAGTCGGGCCGGAGAACTGAGGAGCGCGTGGGTGTCAGCATCGGGAGTCGCGGGTGGTGTACGCGCCGGTCGTATCTATGACAGGTTGGCGCGCCACCGCACGTTTGTTCTGGTCTGCCTCGTCCTCGGCGTTCTGGCCGGCGCGGTCGGCACGCTCGGTATGCGGATGGACATGTCGTTCCGTCCCGTCTTCACCGGTAACCATCAGCAGCTGGCACGGACGTCGGCGTTCGAGAAGGCTTTCGGCGACCTGGGGTTCAACGACCTTGTGGCGATTGCGGACGTCGGTGACGCAGGGGACCCGCGTGCGTTGACCCGTACCCACGAACTTGCGGACCGGCTGCGCGGCCTGCCGCATTTCGTCACGGTTCGGGACCCGCTGACGTTCCCGTTCTTCGACGCCGATGGTCGGCTGCATCCCGCCGGCGTGGCCGCAGAGCTGAGCGATGCCCGCACGCCGGGCGAGCAGCGGGCGGTCGTCGACTCGGTGCTGCACTCGGCGTCGGCCCGGCGGATCATCTTCGGCGACGACAACCGGCAGGTCGCGGTCACCGTCGCGCTCGATATCGCCAACGACGATTTCTCGCACTGGCGTGACGCGGTGAAACAGTTCCGCGCCACGGTACGTGACTGGTCCCGCCAGACCGGCATCGCGACCAGCTTCACCGGTTATCCCGAGGTCGAGCAGGTTTATGCCCACGAAGTGCTGTTCAGCGTGCTGCGCAGCATCGCGCTTCTGCTCGTGGTGATGCTGGTGATCCTGTTCGTCTACTTCCGCCGGGTGCGGGATGTGGTGACCTGCCTTGCCGGCGTCACCCTGTCGGTGCCACTGGTGCTCGGCGTCATGACGCTGCTCGGTCAGCCGTTCTCCATCGTCAACAGTCAGGTCCTGACCCTGGTCCTGATCGTCGGCATCGCGGAGGCCCTGCACCACCAGCAGGAGTACCTGCGGCGGCGCGAGGCGGGGCGGGACCACGCCACGGCGAACCGGGAGGCGTTCACGATCCTGGCCTGGCCGGCGTTCATGACCGGTCTGGCGACCACGGTGGGATTCGCCGCGCTGCTCACCGCGGACATGACGGCGATCTCGTCCTTCGGGATGTCCACGGCGCTCGGTGTGATGATTGTCTACGGCGTCAACTGGCTGACCGTGCCGTCGCTTATTCACCTGTTCTACCGCAACACCCCACCGAATGCGTTCCGCCGGCGCAGCGCGTCCTGGACGGTCGCGATGCTGAGCCGCGCCGACGGACTGCTGCAGCGCCGCCCCGGCAGGGTGGTCCTCGGCTTCGTCATGGGCACCACAGCCCTCGGGATCGTCGGTGCTTCCGGACTATCGATCGACCAGAAGGTGAACGAAGAGCTACCGAAAAATCATCCTGCCGTAATCGCCCAGTCAACATACGAACATCAGTTCGCGGGGTTTCTCGGCCCGGTGCTGTGGGTCAGGCCGCGTTCCGGCACGGTTGTCGGTACTGAGGGGCAGCTCGCCGCGCTGGTGAACCGGCTCTGCGCGATGCCGGATGTGCGCTATGTGGCGTCTCCGCTTGATCTGGTGCCACAGCCGTCGCTCACCGCGGGGCAGAGCGACCCGGGCTGCCTCCGTCGCCCTGCCGATCTGCGTGGTGCGGTGGCTGCACGGCAGGGCCGGGCGGGACCTGTCGTGCAGCGGTTCGCGGACACGCTGCTCACCCCGGCCGGCGACCAGGCCGCAGTGATCGTTCGGGTGCCGGACATCGGCACGGCCAGGTCCCTGCCGTTCGTCGAGCAGGTTCGTGCCGCGGCGCGGGAAACGATGCCGGATGCCGACGTGGCGACGGTCGGCGAATGGTGGCTGGCACAGCAGGGCATGCACAGCCTCTCGTTCGAGATGATGCTTTCGGCCATCACCGCGCTTGCGTTGATCCTGCCCATCATGTGGTTCGCCATCCGAGACGCGAAACTGTTCCTCGCCGGCATCGTGCCGACCGTCCTGCCGGTCTTCGCAACCCTGGGCTTCATGGGACTGACCCACATCAGCGTGCGCATCGGTACCGCGATGATCCTGGCCATCGCGCTCGGCCTCGCCGCTGACGACACGATTCACCTGTCGGTGCGCATCCGGGACCGGGTCCGGGCAGGGTCGGCCCCGTCGAGCGCGGTGACCGCCACGATGCTGCGCACCGGCCGGCCGGCGAGCTTCTCCTCCTACGTGCTGATCGGTGGTTTCGCGTCGATGACGGCCAGCTCGCTGATCGCCTTGCAGGAGATGGGTCTCATCGCCGCGTTCACCATGTCGTTCGCGCTCGCGACGGACCTGCTGCTGGGCCCGGCGCTGTACCTGCTGTTCGTCCGCGGCCGGCCGCGCCGCCGTGCCGCGCCACCCGCAGTCGTCCCGCAGCTTGTGGAGGTAGGAGCATGACGGCGTCATCGGTGATGACCGGTGCGGGCCAGCACACGATCACAGTGTCCGCCATGCTGGTGGACACCGTCCACGCGCACCCGGAACAACCGGCGATCACCTACCGTCGCCAACCGGCGGCGGAGAAATCGAGTCCCCGGCAGCGGCATGACGACTGGCACACGCTCACCTGGCACGAGTTCACCCATCTGGTACTCGGCGTCGTGGACGGGCTCGACCAGGTTCTTGCGGGGGCCCGAAGGGTCGCGGTCCTCGCCGAGACCGACGCCCGCTACCCGGCGCTGGAACTGGCGCTGGGGCTGTCCGGCCGCGCGGTGCAGCCGCTGTACGTGACATCCACGGACGACGACCTGCGCCGCGCAGCGCGGACGGCCGGAGCCGAGGCCCTCGTGGTCGGCCGTTCTCAGCGGGAGCGGGCGCGGGCAGCCGCGCTGCATCTGCCGGTTGTCGAGCTGGACATGCTCGTTCCCCTGCCGGGCGTCGAGGGAACGCCGCTGGCCACTCTCGCCGCCGACGTGGAGCCGTTCGACACCGCGCTCGTGCGCGAGCGGCTGTCCGCGCTGCCGACCCGCCCGCCCGGTGACACCCTGCTGTACCTGCAGAGCACCGGTACCACAGGCCCGGCCCGGGTCATCGAGGTGTCGGAGACTGCGGTGCTCGCCGCGGTGCTCGCGGTGCGCGGCGAGACCACGCATCCGTTTCCCCGGTTCCTGTCGTTCCTGCCGACCGCGCATATTTCCGAGCGGCTGTTGACCCTCTATGTCTCGCTCACGCTGGCCGGTCACACCTGGTATGGCGGTGGGTTGCCAACCCTGGAATCCGATCTCCCGGCCTGCCGGCCCACCGTGCTGCTCGCGCCGCCGCTGGTCTACGAGGCGGTCCGAGGACAGGCGCTGGCCTCGGCGGCGTCCAGCGCACTCGGACGGCGGCTGGCGGCCTCGGTGCAGCGCACCGCCGACGAGGCGCTTTCCGCCGGCCGTACCGGCGGGACCGGACGGCGTCCCGGCGCGTGGGTCTTCGGCCGCCAGCTGCGCCGCCGGGCCGGCCTCGCGCGGGTCCAGGACGCATTTGCCGGCACGGCGCCCGTCCCCGCCGACCTGCGGGCATGGTGGGAGGCGGTCGGCGTCCCGGTGCGTAACGTCTACGGCCAGACCGAGGTGGCCGGAGCAACGTCGATCACAGCCCGGTCCGGTGCGGCGTTCGACGGCGTCGGGGTCCCGGTCCGCAGGGTCGAGGTCACGATCGGCGACGACAACGAGCTGTTGGTACGCAGCCCTTCACTGTTCACGCGGTATGTCGGCGAGGACGCCGTTACCGCTCGTACACTGCGGGATGGTTGGCTGCACACCGGCGACCGCGCCACCATTCGTGGCGATGGCGAGATCGTGCTGCTAGGACGGGTGCAGTCGCTGGTGAGTGCCCCGGACGGTACGGTCGTGGACACCGGCGTACTCGTCGTGCAGATCGGCGCCGAACTCGGCCCCGCCGACATCGCTGTCGTTCCTGCCGGATCGGAAGCCGGGATGTTGCTGTACGTGGCGATCCACCCGGCGGGCACGCCGGAGCACACGCTGCGCGAGGCTGCCCGGCTGGACCCGGTCGCCGGCGAGGACCCGCGGTGGGCTCGGCTCGCCGCACTCGTGGTGCGCTGGGACCCGCACGCTGTGATCCGCCGCTTGGCGATGTTCGATGGGGCGTTCGCCATGTCCACCGGCGAGGTAGGGCCCACCGGCAAGCCACGCGGCTGGCGCATCCACGAACTGCGATCCAGCCACCTGCGTGAGCGATGCTCCCCTGCGGAGCTCGAAGGGCAACAGAGTCGTGAGCACCGCCGCGACGTACCAGCGTGAACGATGGTGAAAAGCGGGCGACGGCCGCGGTCCGGCCGTTGCGTGGCCTGACTCCGCAGCCGCGGCAACACGTCCGACCAAAAATCCGCTGACTCCGGGTGTCCGGCTGACCGGGAGTCGTAGTGGCGCAGGGCGGGCATAACGAGGTCGGCGAGGGCCACGCCCACGATGAACACCAGGAAGCCATCCAGCGACGCGACTTTTGCCACAGGTTGCGTCCGGGATGAAGAGGGGATTGAACGGACATGACAGCCGACCACGTACCGACAGGAACGGTCCACACACCGGTGTCGGTGCGGCCCGGGGCCTCCGTCACCGTGGCGATCCTGACCTTCCTGCTGGCCGCTTTCACCCTTCCCGACGCGGCGCCCGACCGGCCCGCCGTCGCCTACCTGTCCGCTGGTCTTGCCGGTGCCGGGCTGCTCCTCGGCCTGCTGCTGGTCGCAGACCTGGCCCGTGCCGCTGTTGCGCGTCGAGTGGGCGTGCGGGTGGACGGGATCATCGTTGGCCTTTTCGGCAGCCGGCTGCGTGCCGCGACTGACATCAGCGAGCCCGGGGCGGCGGCTCGCATCGCCTGCGCGGGCCTGCTGGTCACCGGGATCGGTGGCACGGCGCTTTTCGTCCTCGGCCGGCGGGCCGGTGACGGCAGCCTGGCCCTTGTCGGCGGCGTCGGGCTGTGGGTCGGGGGTGTGGCGCTCCTGCTCACCCTGTCGGCGCTGCTTCCGACCCCGCGCACGACCGGTGGACGGTTGCTCGCGGCAGCGGTGTACCGGCGGACGGGAAGCCGTGAACGCGCGGCCGAGGCCACCGCCCGAACCGGATTGATCACTGGTTGGCTTCTGCTGGCCCTGGGCGCCGCGGCGATCTTCCTGGTCGGTGTGGTGGGTCTGTGGGTGGCGCTGCTCGGATGGTTCGCGCTTGGTTCGGGTCGCCTCGAGCTCTCCCGGCTGCGGACGAAGGAGGCGCTCGCAGGTGTCCGGGTGGGGGATGTGATGGGGCCTGCCCCCCAGGTTCTGCCCGGCTGGCGAACAGTGTCCGCGGTGGTGGAGGAGACCGTGGTCAAATCGGACCAGTGGGTGTTCGTCGTCGCGGACTTCGGCGGTGACCTCGTCGGTGTGGTGCTGCTGCATGACCTCGCGTCGGTTTCGACCGATGACCGTGGGCTCACCCGGGTCGCCACGGTAACCGTGCCAATGGCCGCGGTGGCGACCACCACCCCCGGTGAACCTCTGGCCGACCTGCTTCCGCGGCTGGCCGACCGTCCAGCCGCCGGCCTTGCCCTTGTCTTCGACGGTGCCGTCGAGGACGCGGCCAGGCCGCGGCTGGTCGGCATCGTCAGCCATGTGGAGATCACGGAGGCGTTGGCGGCCGCGTCGCTGCGGGCCGCGGGGGCAGCCCTGCCCTCGGACCCCGGTCGGCTGATCGGCTGATCGGCTGACGGGCAGCGCACCGGATCCACGGGAAGCGACGGGTCGCCCGAGTACTCTTGCGGCCATGACGATCAGGACTTCGGAGGCGTTGGCCAGTGATGTAACCGTTGATTATCTGGCGGTGGGGAACCCAACGCTCGACGTCCGTCCCGACTCGTCCCTCGCGGTCGGTGGAAGTGTGGTCTACGCCGTTATCCAGGCGGCCCGGCTGGGCCTTTCCGCCGCCGGTTTCGGTCGTGGCTGCGGCCGGGAGCTGGAACCGGTATGGACGCCGTCCGAGACGGAGGCATTCCTCTACGTCCAGTCCTCGGCGGACACGACCCGTTTCCGCAACGAAAACACCGACAGCATCCGGACCCAGTGGCTGGAGAAGTCCGCGGGTGCCGTGTCGGGGCTCGACCGGCTTCCGGAATGCCGGGTGCTGCACCTCGCGCCCGTTGCGCAGGAAATCGTTCTCGACGAGGCTGTCCGGGGGAGTAGGCGAGGGCTTCTCGGGCTGACCCCGCAGGGCCTGATTCGTTCCTGGGACGGCCAGGGGCTGGTCCGCCACCGTTCGCTGGAGATTGACGGCCCGACCGCCGGCAGCATCGACGTGGTGGTGTTCGCGGACTATGAAGCCGCCTATCTGAGCAACGTGGCCGAGGCGGTCCGCCGGGCCGGTGGAATCGTCGTGGTCACGAAGGGCGCCCGGGGATGCGAGGTTCTGTTGGCCCACGGCACGCAGGAGTTTCCCGCCATCGCGGCTACCCGGCTTGTTGATGACACCGGAGCCGGTGATGTTTTTGCCAGCTCGTTGTTCATCGCGCTGGAGAGCGGGTCGCTGGTGAGTGACGCGGTCCGGTTCGCGGCGGCGGCGGCCACGTTGAGTATCGAGGGGATCGGCCCGTGGGCGATCGCCCCCCGCGGGGAGGTCCTGCGGCTCGCCGGTCAGGACACTACGGTCGCCGTGTCCTGACCGGCAAGTCGACGGCCACCGTCGGATATCGGGCTGTCCGGGGGTCCTTTTCTTTGCCCACAACATAGTCAACGCTGTTGACGACTCCGCCGGCGCATTTGATCTTTGGTGAGGTCACGCGGCCGGCAGCGCCTCGGTGAACAGTGACAGCGCCCGCTGCCAGTGCTGTTCGGCGCTGTTGCCGTGGTGTCGGACGACTAGGTGATGAACGTGGGCGGCTTGCGGGCCACGAGCCGTTCGACGATGCCGAGTTTGTAGCGTTCCTGTCGTTCGATCTTGAAGCCTTCGGTTTGCGCCTGTAGCAGGGGACGTCGGCGTAGGTGTTCGCCGCCAATCCGAATGGTGATCGTTTCGAGTAGTCGCTGGGTTGCTCGTACGTGCCACGGCGAGCCGGCCACATGGTCCAGGAGCAGCAGCCGGCCGCCGGGACGCAGCACCCGCTTCATCTCGGCGAGGGCCCGGTGGACGTCGGGGATGGCGCACAGGGACAGGGTGCATACGACGGTGTCGAAGGAGGCGTCGGGCAGGTCCAGTGCCTGAGCGTCGCCGACGTGGAGGTCGACGGTGCGGCCGAGGTCCTGCGCTCGCTGCCGGGCGATGTCCAGCATCGCCGGGCTGAGGTCGATTCCTGTGAGTGTGACGGTGTCTGGATAGTAGGCGAGGTTGCGGCCGGTGCCGATCGCGACCTCGAGCACGTCGCCGGTGGCCTGTGCGCAGACCCAGGCACGGCCGTCGCCGAACAGGACTCGCTCGAGGAAGGCCATTTCCCGGTCGTAGGTGTGTGCGTGCCTGTCCCAGTAGCGGCGCAGGTATTCGGTATTGCCAGGGTGGGGAGTTTCCGGCATTCGATCACGTCCTTCGCCCGGCGGGGGACGGTTACTGGGTAGGAACGTCGAACGTACGGAGTCACGGGGATCGTGACAGGGCGCGTGTGGCGGTTCTACCTGGACCGTACGGGACGGCTCGGGGGAATTGCCGCGGACGAGCGTGGGTGGCCGCTGGTTCGGGTCGGGCGGTGTGGTTGGTCGGGTGATGCGGCGCCAGCCGCGCAGGGTCAGGGCGGCCAGCCCGAGGGCTACCCGGCCGGCGACAATGTCGATCAGGTAGTGGTTGGCGGTGGAGGTGGCTTGGGTCGGGGTCACCCGGTCGGGGTGCCGGTTCCACCGGTGCACGGCCCTGCGGGTTCGGGTGCCTGGGCGCCGTTGCGCAAGGCGCGGAGGAACTGGGGCAGGCGGGGGTCGTCAGCGCTGGTCAGTTGGAGCTGGCGGGCCCAGGCGGAGACGACGATCGGGGCGGGAAGGTCGGGATAGGGGCTGAGGATTTCCTTGGCGTTGGTGCCGACGATCCGTCGCAGGGCGGCGACCTGGTTGGCTGCCAGGTCGGGCTGGTAGGTGATCCAGACGGCGCCGTGTTCGAGGGAGTGGACCGCGTTCTCGTTGCGGACGGGCTGGTTGTAGATCCCGCAGTTGAGCCATGCCGGGTTGTGGGGGCCGCCGGCGGGTGGGGTCTGCGGGTAGCGGACCGGCTGGTCGGTGTGCGGGTTGGTCAGGCCGCTGATTTTCTGCAGGCCGGTGATGTCCGACGGATTCCTACGGCCGGCGACCTGGACCACGACGATCGCGAGGATGACGACGGCGAGCAGCGCGGGGACGCCGAGGATGAGTAGCCGCCGGCGCCGTTCATCGCGACGCTGGGCGCGTTGCAGTTCGGCGAGTTGTCCGTGGCGTGCGGCTTTGCTCGGCGTGCGGCTGATCTTGTTGTTCATAACTGTCCT
Source organism: Frankia sp. Cppng1_Ct_nod (assembly GCF_920656135.1). Taxonomy (NCBI): domain Bacteria; kingdom Bacillati; phylum Actinomycetota; class Actinomycetes; order Frankiales; family Frankiaceae; genus Frankia; species Frankia sp. Cppng1_Ct_nod. The sequence goes on from NZ_CAKKTK010000001.1 coordinate 11,987, forward strand.
ACCTGACGCGGGCGACGGATCCAACTACGCTCGCACAGAGTACTAACTTCCATCGTAGATGGATTGGGTGGCCCGGTCCCGCCTGCCCCGGGACGCAACGGCGCGGCTTCGGCATCGGTCACACCCCGTGGCTTCCTGGCACGGACTGTTATCGGGTGGTGGCAGGGTCTGTGCCGGCGGGTCTGTGCCGGGCGGGTCGATGCCGGGAGGGCGCCAGAAGAACCGTTATGGCCCGGTTCGGTGTTCCGCGCTGTCGGGTGGGCGGGCATCGGGATAGTCGAAGGTGCGTGCGAGGAGGTGGCCGGGTGCGGTGACCGTCTCGTGGAGGATCCGATGGTCGGGTCCGACGTCGAGGACGAAATAGAAGCTTGAGGGGACGAGCGCGAAGGCGAGCTGGGTGTGTCCGTCCCGGCGGCTCAGGATGGTCCCGTCGGTGGGTGCGGCGGCGCCATAGGGCTCAACGTCGAGGAACCGCTCTCCGCTCATCGGCGTGTCGGTGCCCGATGGTGCGGCAGCCGCGGTGTTGCTGGTGACGGTTTCGTGCAGGGTCAGGGATCCGACCGCCCGCATCGTGTCGATCACCTGGGTGAGCAGGGTGGCATCGGATGCCGGGGGCCAGGCGATGGTGAAGGTGGTGCTACCGCCGGTCCACCCGTCCGCGGCGGCGTGCAGGGTGAGCTGGCTGTCGGGGGAGGCCCAGCTGACCGGCGCCAGGTAGCAGCCGGTGCCGCAGCGTTGCGTTGTGAGGGTTCGTCTGACCCCGGCGGCGGTGAGTTCGGCGGTCAGCCGGAGGCGGGGCTGGCTGGTCGGGGTGTCGTCGGGCACGGCGAGGCGGACTTCCAGTTGTCCGTCGCTGGCGGCGATCGCGACGGTGACCTGGCCGGCGAGGCTGGCCAGCCGGAGGGTCGGCCCGTCCGGTGGTGGCGGGAACGCCAGGTCGGTGCTGGTGGGGGCGGGCGGGGTCATGGATACCAGCAGGCCGGTCAACGCCAGGACGCCGACCAGGGCGGTGCGTTCGATGCGTGCCGCGCCGGCAGGCCGGCCCGTGTCGGGTCCGGGTCCGGGTTCGGGTCCGGGTCCGGTGTCGGGTCCGGACCCGGTGGCGGTGGCGGTGGCGGTGGCGGTGTCGGTGAGCCGGGTCCGGGCCAGGTGTCGGCGGGCGGCCAGCGCGAGGGCGATGGCGAGGGTGACGAGTCCGAGTTTGACCAGCAGCACCCGGCCGTAGCCGGTGTGGAGGAGCGCGGGCAGGTTCGGGACGAGTTCGATGGAGGTGAGGGTGCCGGTGGCGACCACGACGAGGAACAGGCCGAGGGCGATCCGGCTGTATCCGGCGAGCAGTGCCCGCACCGCGAGCGGGCTGTGCCGCATACGGGCGGCGACGCGGACGACGTGCAGGAGCGTACCCACCCAGATCGCCGCCGCGGTCAGGTGGATCGCGGTGACCAGACCGCCCCAGCCGGGCGCCGCCGCGGTCAGATGGCTACGCCACGCCTCCGCGCCGACCATCGCCACCATCGGAACGACGATGAGGCCGCGGGGGCGGCGCAGGGCCGCCAGCCCGACGGCGGCGGCGAAACCGAGGGCCTCGACGAGGGCGATCCGGCCGGGCGCGGTGTCTGCCAGCCCGGACAGGGACAGCCGCCGTAGTCCATCGGCGATGCTGCCGTTACCGAGCAGGTGGACGGCCAGGCCGACCGCGGCGGTGAAACCGAGCAGGCTGCCGGAACGCAGCAACGGCGCTACGGCCGGCACGGTCTCACCCACTGGGGCGCGACGCCGCGTCCGGCCGGTCAGCTCGGCGCCGACGACGCCGCCGAGTACCAGCGCCAGCCCGGTGAACAGCAGCCAGCGCAGCACCGCCGCCGTTGCTAACCCTCGGGTGCCGGCGGCACGGGCGTCGCCGCCGGTCGCGGCGGGTATCCCGACGGCGAAGCCGACGCTGCCGGTGACGATGTCGCCGTCGTCGGCGACGACCTGCCAGTCCACGGTGTACCGGCCTGGGGGCAGCACGGCGTCCGGTCGTGCCGACAGCCGCCGGCCCGCATCGGTGACGGCCGGCGTGGACAGCGGGATCGGCCCCCGGGCCTGCCCATGTAAGGTCAGCGCCTGCCCGCGGATGGTGACGGGCTCGTTGAAGATCAACGTGAGCTGTGTTGGGGAGCTGGAGACGGAATAGCCGGCTGGTGGGCTGGTCGTCAGCAGCGCCGCGTGCGCGGAGGCCGGCGCCGCGGATATCAGGATCAGCCCCGCCGCGAAGACCATCAGGCTGGCCGCACGCCGGGTGTGGCTCACGGTTCCCCGCCTGCGGCCATCAGGACCTCGCCGGTCGGCGATGATCCGCCGTTTGCGGAGGTACCGCGTCCGGCGTCCGGCTGCATTGCGTTCCCGCGGCGGCGGGTCCGGATGGGTGTGCCGCGGCGTCGTCGCGTCCGTCTCTTCTCCAGAGAGTCGATCATCAGGATCCGGCGGGTCCGGATGGGCGCGCAGATCGTGCTGGCGAGGGAGGCAGGCGCGCGAGCGTGCGGCGTAGCCGGCGTTCGGAGAGCCGGCCGTAGGAGAACGGTGCGCCGTCCACCAGCACACCCGGCGCGAACAGCATCCCCGCCTGCGCGGCGAGGGTTCGGCCGGCGTCGCTGTCCAGGGTGACCTCTTCAACGGTGAGGGGATGATCGCGTGCGACGCGGGCGAGGACGGCCTTGGCGTGGTCGCACAGCGTGCAGTCGGCCTGGGTGAGTAGCGTCACCGTGACCGTCCGGACGGCCGGTGCAGGGATGGCGCTGGTGGGTGTGTCTGTCATGACGGGCGTTGCCCGGTGCGCAGGTCGGTGAGCAGGCGGGTCACCGGCACGTACATGGTGTAGCGGGGGGCGCCGCCGTAGTCGGCCCGCCAGCGGATCTTTCCGTCGGGGTCGACGAGGATGAAGCTGTGCCCGTCCCGGCTGGTGCCCATCATCCCGTACCGGTTGGCCTGGTAGGTCGCCGAGACGGCGAGGTCCGGGTCGGACAGGACCGGGGTGGACAGGCCCTCGTCCCGGACCTTCTGCGTGAGCAGGCCGACCGGATCGGTGGTGATGGACAGCAGCTGGTCGACGCCGGCGGCGCGCAGCTGGCTGCGGGACTGCTCGAGGTCGCGGATCTGATCCCAGCAGGGCTGGCAGGACAGGCCCTCCTGGAAGTACAGCAGCACGGTCTTGCCGCGGTAGGCGGCGAGGTCGACCTGGCCGCCGCTGGTGGCGGCCAGCCGGATCGGTGGCGCGGCGGCGCCGACGCCGGGGGCGCCGACCTGATAGGTCGCCGGGGCGCCGCCTGACGTGGTGTCGCCGGTGCGGCTGGTCTGGAAGATTGCGAACAGAACCAGCAGGACGGCGCCGACCGCGACGGCGGCCACGGCCGGGCGAACCCACGAACGCCGACGCACAGGCGCCGGGCGGGTACCGCCGGGTGCGCCCCGCGGGCGGGTGCGCCCCGCGGGGCGGGACGGCGTGGTTCGTGTCATCGGTGGGCCTCCAGCTCGGCGAGGGCGGTCCCCGTCCTCTCGGCGCAGCACGCGTCCGGCTCACCGGTCGGTGGGGACAGCGGCGCGGGCGTCATCGCACCGGCGGTGACCGCGGCGGGGTGGCGGCCAGCAGGTGTCACGTCGGTCGGTGGGGACAGGTTCCGGCGGCGTACGGCGTGGCGGACGAGCAGCCCCAGCACCCCGACGAGGATCAGGCCGGTGGCCCAGCCGGGCAGCCAGCGCAGGCCGTCGACGGCGGTCGCGGCGACGTGTTGCAGTTCGGCGCTGAACATCACCCGCCAGCCGCGGTTAGGCATCGACGGCCCGGCGATCGCCGACGCGATGGACAGTCCGCCCATCGCCACCAGCAGCACACCGGCCGCGGCGCTCCCGAGCGGGACTGTCCGCGTCCACCGCCGCCCGCCGAGGGTGACCGTGCCGCCGGCGAGTAGCCGGCTCGACCCCCAGCCGCGGCGGTCCCACGTCCAGGCGATCGCGCACAGCGGAGCGACCATCCCGAAGGTGTAGGTGACACCGATCGCCAACGCGGCTGTGAACGAGCCGGCGGCCCCGGACAGTACCGCCACCCCGGCCAGCACCGGGGCGCAGCAGGCGCTCGCCGCCCCGGAGAACGCACCCAACGTGAACACCGAGGTGACACCGCGGCCGGAGCGGGCCCGCATCCCGAGCATCGGCAGCCGTGGTTTCCACCCGACCAGCAGCCCCGCTCCGGCCAGCGCCATCGCTACCCCGCCGGCCGAGAACACCAGCGTGTGGTGGCCGGCCAGCGTGGCGCTGATCACGGACGCGCCCAACCCGATCGGGATGATCACGGTGCCGACACCGGCGGCGAACACCAGCGTCATCCCGACGAGGTTCGCCCGCCGGTGGAAGCCGCTGGCGAAGTAGGCCGGCAGCATCACCGAGATGCAGCAGGGCGCCAGCAATGCCACCAGCCCGCCCAGGAACGCCGCCAGCAGGGTCGTGCCCACCAGCACCTCGTGCACGCCGCACCCACACCTTCCCTTGACAGTCATGCCTGGTCGGGCAGTACTAGAGAGCGTAGTAGAGATGGTGGTGGTGGCGGCGCGCGGGGCCGCCTGCGACGGGACCGCACCAGCCACACCAGCGTTGTAGGGGTGCCAGCGTCCATGGCCCAGCGGACGCGGAATGAGAAGATGATCAGAATCGCGAACGTAGCCGGTAGCCGAGAAGTCGGCGATGGGGGGATGCGGTAGCGCGAGCCGGACACGGGCATCACGGCCATGCGCCAGATCGATGGTGGCGGGCGACCAATCAACCCGCGCGCGCTCCGTAGACACATGGATCGACTACTATGTCGAATAGTTGCCGCGTCACGTGGATCTGCTGCTTGCGTGGCCTCGGTCGTCGGTTTCGATGGGGCAGGGAGGCCCGGTGGGCAGCGGGACCGCATCGGCCCGGATGACCGCCCGGTTGGTGCTGGTGTACGTGGTGCTGGCCGGGTTGTTCGTCATGCACGGCGTGATGGTCGGGCCGGGGTGCCCGGGCGGCGCCGGCGCGGTGGGGTCGACGATGGCGGTGCGCGGTTCGGCCAACGGCGACGACATCTCCACGATGCCGCAGATGGCGGTCCTCGCTCCGGCCACCGACCACGCTGCGGCGTCCTCTGCGGTGGCGCAGAAGACGGCTGTGGTCAGAGGCGATGTCGGTGGGCATGGCGCGTTGTGCGTGTCGTCACCTCCGCGGCCAGGGCTGGTCGGGTTGCTGGCCCTTCTGCTCGGTGTCGGCGTGGTCGGGTGGGCGTGGCCCGCCTGGCCGTGGAGCGCCAGTGCCGGTCGTGCGGGTCATGGGTGCCGTGCCCCGCCGCCGGCGGGTTCGTGTCTGCTGGTGAGGTTGTGCGTGTCCCGGACGTGACAGGGCAGCGCTGACTGGAGCGAGGGCTCGGGTCGGCCGAGGTGTCCGTCCATCCGCACGCGAGCGTCGCGTGCCGTCCGGGAAGATCACTGATTTCGATGTTGACTGTGCTGCGTTCACCCGCCCAGGTCCACGCCCGTGCCCGTTCCGTGCTCGTGGCGGCCGGTGTCACCGTTGCCGTCGGGCTGACGGTCACCGCCTGCGGCGGTGGTTCCACGACCACGCCGACGATGCACCACACCATGACGGCGCCCACGATGATGTCACCCACGATGGCGGGGCACGCCGGGATGGCCGGGATGGAGGACCGGCCGGTTGGCGACGGCCTGACCGCTGAGGCGTCCGGTTTCCGGTTCGTCCCGGCCGTGTCCTCGCTGCCGGCCGAGGCGCCGACCTCGTTCCGGTTCCAGATCGTGGGCGGGAACGGTGCTCCGGTCACCGCGTTCAAACCGGACCAGACCATGTTGATGCACCTCTATCTGATCCGGTCCGATCTCACCGGCTTCCAGCACGTGCACCCGACCATGGCCGGCGACGGTACCTGGACGGTGCCGCTTGCGGCGGTGCAGCCGGGCACCTACCGGGTGTACGCCTCGTTCATCACCACGAACAGCTCGGGGCAGGACCTGCCACTGGTCCTCAGCCAGCCGGTCACCGTCGCCGGGAGGTCCGCCGTCACGCCGCTGCCGCCCGCGTCGACCACGTCCCAGGTCGACGGCTACACCCTGACCCTGGCCGGCGAGGTGATGGCCGGGGCGGCGCACACCCTGACGGTCACGGTGTCCAGGGACGGCACGCCCGTCACCGACCTGCAGCCCTACCTGGACACCTATGCGCACCTGAGTGCCTTCCACGAAGGTGACCTTGCCTTCGCCCACCTGCACCCGATGGGCGCGACCAGCGGTGCGGGTGGCGGCCCGACGCTGGCATTCGAGGCGATGCTGGCGAAAGCCGGCAACTGGCGGCTGTTCGTGCAGTTCCAGACCGCGGGGGTGCTGCACACCGCCGTCGTGACCCTGCCCGTCGGCTGACCGTCACCTGCCCGTCGGCTGACCGCCGGCGTCGGGTGCGTCGGTCAGCGCGGGCGCGCGATCAGCCGACGGACGCACTGGCTCCACTCGCGTGACCGCTACCCCCTAGGGGTATAGCCTCGGCGTGCGATATACCCCTAGGGGGTAGTGGAGGATGGATGGGCGCGGGCCACGGCTACATCGGCAGCAAGGACGACTACCTCAAGCGGTTGCGCCGCGTCGAAGGCCAGATCCGGAGGCTGCAGCGGATGGTCGAGCAGGAGGAGTGAGGAGTACCGCATCGACATCCTGACCCAGATATCGGCGGCGACGGAGGCGCCGCAGTCGGTCGCGTCGGGTTTGCTGGAGGAGCACATGGCGCACTGCGTCGTGCGTTCCGTGGCGGCCGGCGGTGACGAGGCCGACTGCAAGGTACGGGAGGCCTCGGAGGCGATCGCCCGCCTGGTCCGGTCCTGATCCGACGCGGCCCGCGCGGTCCTGTGAGGCCGCACCGGCAAGCCCGGTAAGCGATGACCTGTCCCAGCGAACGGAAGGAACGGCCTGTGACCACGAATACGTACACCGTTGTCGGCATGACCTGCGCGCACTGTGTCAGCGCGGTGCGCGGCGAGATCGGCCGGCTTGCGGGCGTCACCGACGTCCTGGTCGATCTTGCTGGCGGCACGGTGACGGTGACCAGCGGGCAGCCGCTCGACGAGGTGGCGGTTCGGGCCGCCGTGGATGAGGCCGGTTACGCACTGGCCGGCCCGGCGTCGAAAGATCGCTGAGGGTGGAGGGAGATTCTCGATGAGTACGATCGTGGATGCTGCGCGGCCTGTCGGCGGCGGCGAAATCGACCTGTCGATCGAGGGGATGACCTGCGCGTCCTGCGCGGCGCGCATCGAGAAGCGACTGAACAGGCTTGACGGTGTGAGCGCTGCGGTCAACTACGCCACCGAGCAGGCGCGTGTCGTCTACCCCGGCCGGCTCACCGCGGCCGACCTGATCGTCGAGGTGGAGAAGGCCGGCTACCGCGCCTCGGTACCCCAGCCGCGTCGGGAGCGGCCGGCCGGGCCGGTGGCGAGCCTCGACGGGGATGCCGGCGAGACCACCGGGGCGGCGCAGGCGGAACAGAACGGTCCGCTGCGTACCCGGCTGGTCGTCTCCGCGGTGCTGAGCCTGCCGGTGTTGCTGCTGGCGATGGTGCCCGCGTTGCAGTTCGACAACTGGCAGTGGCTGTCGTTGACGCTGGCCGCGCCGGTCGTAGTGTGGGGTGGGTTCCCGTTCCACCGTGCCGCGGGGAAGAACCTGCGGCACGGCGCGGCGACCATGGACACGCTGATCTCGATCGGCACGCTCGCTGCGTTCGGCTGGTCGCTGTACGCACTGTTTCTCGGCCACGCCGGCGAGCGGGGCATGACGATGCGCTTCACGCTCCTCGCCACCCGGGACAACGCCGCGGACAGCATCTACCTCGAGGTCGCCGCGGTGGTGACGACGTTCATCCTCGCCGGCCGCTACTTCGAGGCACGGGCGAAGCGCCGGGCCGGCGCCGCGCTGCGGGCGTTGCTGGAGCTCGGGGCCAAGGACGTCACGGTCCTGCGCGACGGCCGGGAGCAGTCGGTCGGAGTGGAGCAACTGGCCGTGGGGGACCGTTTCGTCGTCCGACCGGGGGGGAAGATCGCTACTGACGGGGTGGTCGAGGAAGGTCGCTCCGCGGTCGACACGAGCATGCTCACCGGCGAATCACTACCGGTCGAGGTCATGGTGGGTGACGCGGTCACCGGCGCCACGCTGAACGCCGGCGGTCGGCTGGTGATCCGGGCGACCCGGGTCGGGGTGGACACCCAGCTTGCGCAGATGGCGAAGCTGGTCGTCGAGGCGCAGAGCGGCAAGGCCGCGATCGCGCGGCTCGCCGACCGGGTCTCGGCGGTGTTCGTCCCCGTGGTGATCGTCCTCGCTGTCGCCACTGCCACGGTGTGGCTCGCACTCGGCGACGGGGCGACGGCCGCGTTCACGGCCGCCGTCGCCGTACTGATCGTCGCCTGCCCGTGCGCGCTGGGCCTCGCGACGCCCACCGCCCTGCTTGTCGGCAGCGGCCGGGGCGCCCAGCTCGGGATCCTGATCAAGGGGCCGGAGGTGCTGGAATCGACCCGGCGGGTGGACACCGTCGTCCTGGACAAGACCGGAACGGTGACCACCGGACGGATGAGCCTGGTCGACCTGGTGCCGGCCGATGGTGTCGACCCCGATGAGGTGCTGCGGCTGATCGGCGCGGTCGAGGACGCCTCCGAGCACCCGATCGCCCAGGCGATCGCCCGCGGAGCACGCAAGCGGATCGCCGACCTGCCAGACGTAGCGGATTTCACCACCCTCGAGGGACTCGGCGTGCAGGCGGTCGTCGCTGGTCACGCGGTCCTCGCCGGTCGTCGCCGGCTGCTGGCCGACCGCTCGGTCCACATCCCCGACGAGCTCGATCTGGCAGCACAGGCCGCCGAGCAGGAAGGCCGGACACCGGTCTTCGCCGGCTGGGACGGTGCCGCCCACGCGGTCCTCGTCGTCGCCGATACCGTCAGACCCACCTCGGCCGACGCGGTCCGCCAGCTGCGCGACCTCGGTCTGACACCGGTGTTGCTCACCGGCGACAACACCCGCGCCGCCCGCGCCGTCGCCGCGCAGGTCGGCATCGACGAGGTGATCGCCGAGGTACTCCCCAAGGACAAGGTCGACGTCGTATCCCGGCTCCAGGCGCAGGGCCGGGTCGTCGCGATGGTCGGCGACGGCGTCAACGACGCCGCCGCGCTCGCCCAGGCCGACCTGGGCCTGGCCATGGGCACCGGGACGGACGCCGCGATCGAAGCCGGCGACCTCACCCTGGTCCGCGGGGACCTGCGCGCGGCGGTGGACGCCATCGGTCTGGCCCGGCGCACCCTCGCCACGATCAAGGGCAACCTGTTCTGGGCGTTCGCCTACAACATCGCAGCCCTGCCGCTCGCCGCCACGGGTCTGCTCAACCCGTTGATCGCCGGCGCGGCGATGGCGGCGAGCTCGCTGTTCGTCGTCTCGAACAGCCTGCGGCTACGCCGCTTCCAGTCCACCAGCGGTGGCGAAGCTGCGGGCAGGCTCAGCCGGGGCGGTCGGTGGCCGACAGGCTGGCCGTCGAGCGTTCCCGTAGCCGGTCGGCCTCGGCACGGGCCGCGGCCAGCTGCCGGTCCATATCATCCGGCGGGGCGCAGCAGCCGGCGGCCCGGGGCGTGACCGATCCGGCCGGGTCGCCCGTCATGCGCGTGCCGCGCAGCATCGGCCGGACGCAGCACCGGTAGGTCAGCATGGCCGCGACGGCCGTCAGGGCGAGCGGCAGCAGCACCCCGGTCATCGGGGCTGCTGCTTGCTGCCAGCGGGCGCCGGACGCTGCGCGCCGCGCAGGTGCTGGATTTCCTCCCGCAACGCGGCGAGTTCGGTCTCCCGCGGATCGGCCTGCCTGGTACCTGCCAGGGGGGTCTGGCTGGGCCGGTTGCTCTTGCCGCGCATCATCAGCCACATCATTGCGCCCATCCCGACTGGGCAGGCCAGCGCCGGCAGGGCGTAGAGCACCGTGTCCATTTCTCCTCCTGGTGGGTCGATCGGTGGGTCGATCGGTGGGGTCGAGTAGGCGTCGGGTGATTCGGGTCCGATGGCGGATCGATGGCGGATCGATGCGGTGGGGCGGGCAGCCGGGCGAGGGTGTGGTGTAGCCGCTGTTCTTCCCGCGACGATCACACGAGTCTTGCTCGTACTATCCAACATAGTAATCAGGTTGGTGTCTCGGCGATACCTCGGGATGGGTTTACGCAGAGTGATACGCCGCAGACGGTGGGGTCCGTTCACCCTCGTCCGGTTCGGCCGGGTGGCGCAGGTGCAGGCCGGTGATGAGCCGGTTGGTAGGGGCGTAGTCGACGAAGTGGACGATGAGCCCGCCGTGGTGTCAACGGGTGTCAAGCTCGGTGTACATGCCAGCCGCATAGTGGTAAGGCAGGTTGCATACCAATTCGTAGCGGCCAGGAGACAGCGTCACCGTTGTCCAGCCCGTCGAACCGGTGGTGATTCCGGCCCCGGACCCGGCCCCACAGCTCCGCGACGCCTCACCGAGGCTGCCCGCCTCATCGATGCGACCATCGCCACCGACCGGGCGTTGCCCGACCATCTGGCCGGCCGGCAGCGGAAGCACCATCAGCTCGTGGGGCCGTCCCCCCTCGTTGAGCGCCCGCAGCGACACCGTCCCCGCCGCAACCACGCCAGCGCTGGCGAGGACACCCATCATGCCCATGCCCCCTGGGCCGCCCATCATCGGACCCGGTCCGTAACGCCCGCTCATCATGCCCCCGCCCCTGTCGGCCAAGGTCACGTTCACGACCGTGCCGGCCAGTGGGGGTGTACCGCACCGGGGCGCCGTGGGCGCCGGGCCGCGGAAGGATCCGCTCATCGCGGCGAACGCCACTGCCGAGGCGGCAGCTAGCACGAGCGTGGCCGCCACGGCCCCGGCCACGGCCGGCCGAGCCTTCCTACCCCCACCTGCCGGATTCACCGGCCTGCGCGTAGCAGGTCGGACCGCCGCTTGTACTCGTCCTCGTCGATCTCCCCGCGGGCGAACCGCTCGGCCAGCACATTCTCGGCATCGGCCCGACCGCTACCGGCATCCGGGCGGGCGGCCGTATGACCGGCGCCCGCATAGCGAACGAGTGCGACGACACCAGCGATGACCAGGCCCCAGAACAGGACCATCAACACCGACATCGCAAGCCAGGCACCCCAACCCCAGTCCCAGCCCCACATCATCGCTATCACCCTCCTGAGTGACGACGCGCCCAGCCCGTGGTGCGATCGTTCACCTCTCGTCTGGGGGCATCCCCAATTCCGCACCGCTGAACCGAAGCCCGGACAGGTCAACCCGGCCGGCCATCACCGTCGACATCGCCCTCGCGTGCAGGCCGGCTTCGCCACCCGGGTGGGCAACCCACGGCACCTCGATCGTCTTCTCGCGGACCGAGGACGTGTTGTTCCAGGCGGAATCGGGCGACCGTGCGCCGCCACGGGGATGCGACAAGCACACACCCGACTATCTACTATCACGGATAGTAGGATCATGTGGAGGAGGTCGACCACGGGTGTCCGGCACGGCTGCGGCAGCCCCACCCGGCTACCCGGGTAGCTCTCCCAACCTCACGATCGAGGGAGCAAACGGATGGACCGAAAGGGATGGATAGCAGCGGTCACCATGGGGGTCGCACTCGCGGTCGGTGTCCCCGTCGGCGCCGCTGCTACCAGCGGGAGCTCGACGCCCGCGTCACCGCAGGCAACGGCAGACGCCGCGACGATGCCCCGCCACTGTCAGCAGCAGATGTCCTCACATCCTGATGGGCGGATGCCGATGATGGGCGGCTGATCGACCGGATGGCGCTCCGGGGCGGGGGGTCCGGTCAGCCGGTGGGTGGTCGGCCGGTGGGTGGTGTGACGGTGGGTGGTGTGACGGTGGGTGGTGTGACGGTGGGTGGTGTGACGGTGGACAACGGGCAGTAGACGGCGTGGGTGGCAGCCAGCGCCGGACCGGCGGCCACGACCAATGGGGTCAGGAGCAGCACGGCCACGGCTACCGTGCCGAGGCCGGTGCGGGCAGCACCCAGGGGATGGGCGGGGCGCAGCAGGCGGCGGACCCGTCCCAGCGCGGTCTGGCCGCCGGCGGCCAGACCGGATGTGGGGCTGCCGCCGCCGGCGAGCGCGGCGAGTGCGGCGGCGATGGAGAGCCGTTCATGTCGGCGGGATGCCGCGTCGTCGGCGGCCAGTTCCAGGAGCCGGGCGACCTCGGCGCGTGCTGCGGTGAACAGGGGCACGAGCGGGAACGCGCGGGCGCATGCGTCGGCGCCGGTGAGGACGAGGTGGTGTCGCCCGGTGAGGTGTGCCCGTTCGTGGGCGAGGACCGCGTGCAGCTGGTCGGCGCTCAGTGTCTCGACCGCGGCGCTGGTGAGGACGATCCGCCGGGTGCGGCCGGGTAGGCAGTAGGCCGCGGCCGTGGGGTGCGGGAGGACGACCGCGCCGAGGGCGGGGGCGGGACGGGCGAGTAGGGCGAGTGTGTGGGCGTGCGTGCGGCGTGCGCGTCCGGCCCGGGTGAGGGCGGATGTGGCGCAGAAGGCGACGCGTAGCAGCAGGGTGGCGGTCAAGGTCAGTCCGGCGCCGGCGATCCCAGCGCCGCCGGGGGTGGCGTAGGAGTGTTGCAGCGACATCACGCAGGCGCGTAGCCATGCGGCGATATCACCGCTGATACGCGCGGAGGGCACGGCGAGTGCCAGCCCGGCGAGTGCCGTCGCGGCCAGCACCGACAGTGACAGCGCCTGCCACAGGCAGATCGCGAGTCGCGGCGCCTGGTCGGTCCAGGACGCGCCGCGCAGCAGCCGGGGTGCGACCGTGGCGAGCACGGTGGCGTAGGCCAACAGTGCCACCGCGACCGTCATGCGGTTTCCTCCCTCTGCCGCCTGGTCCTGTCGCCGTCCGCAGGCCCGGTCCGAGGAGTCTGCGGCCCGTCCACCGGGTCCCCGACGCGGGGTGTCGTAGCCCCGGAGCTGTCTTGGCTTCCGGCGTTCCCGCTGGTGTGGGCGAGAGCGTCGCGCAGCAGCCGGGCTTCCTGCGGCGACATCTGCTCCACGAAGTGGATTAAGGTCGTGGCCCGGTCGGTACTGGCGGCGAGGGCCTCACCCATCAGGTCCGCGCTGCGGGCCTCCCGCGAGCGCACCGGTTCGTAGAGGTAGGCCCGGCCGGCGAGCTGGCGGCGTAGCCATCCCTTGCGGTGCAGGTTGTCCATCACCGTCATCACCGTCGTGTAGGCGATCTGCCGCTGCTCGCGTAGATCTTCATACACCGCCCGGACCGTCCGCGGGCTGCCCGCCGACCACAGCCGGTCCATGACCACCGCCTCCAGCTCACCCAGCCCGCGCATGTCCGCAGCCTCCCCACCGCCGGTCCCGACGGATGCCCGACCCGCCGACCCGCCGGCCCGTCGTGCCCTCCCGACCGGACCGGGCAACCATCCACCTACGATCGTTGATCGTAGGTTATGGGACCGGCGGCCCGCTTCACCCGGACTGCTTGGCGCACCCGACCCCGGCCTGATCCCTACCGCGTTGTCTGATCCTTACAACGGTGTCTGATCCTTACAACGGTGTCTGATCCTTACAACGGTGTCTGATCCTTACAACGGTGTCTGGAAGCCGCTGATCAGTCCTTGCATCCGAACGATCAGCTCGGTCCACAGTCCGCTGACCTGTAACAGTCCGACGACAACGAGCATGATCCCCCCGAGGTGCATGATGGTCGCCGAATGGCGCCTGACTGCGGCGAACACCCGGACGGCCCGGTCGAAGGCCACCCCGGCGGCGATGAACGGCAGGCCCAGGCCCAGGCTGTAGGCGAACGACAGCAGCGCCCCCCGCCCGGCGGTACCGGCGTTGAACGACAGGCTGAGTACCGCGGCCAGGGTCGGCCCGATGCACGGCGTCCAGCCGATCCCGAACAGCACCCCCAGCAACGGTGCACCGGCCAGCCCCGCCGCCGGCCGGTAGCGGATCCGCACGGTCCGGCCCGCCCACGGCAGCCGTTCCAGCAGCCCGGCGAACATCAACCCGAGCAGGATCGTCACACCGCCGAGCACCCGGGTGATCACCTGCTGGTGGATCAACAGGAGGCGGCCCGCCCCACCGAACGCGGCTCCGTAGCTGACGAAGACCGCCGAGAAGCCCAGGACGAACAGCACACCGCCGACCAGCATGCGGCTGCGCCGCCACCACATCGTCAGCGCTCGGGTGGATGAGGGCGCGGCCAGCGGTGCTGCGACGGCGCCACCAGGGTCCGGGCCGCTGGTCCCGGTGCGGCCGGGTTGGCGGGCCTCGGCGCCGCTCAACCCGGTGACGTAGGACAGGTAGCCGGGAACCAACGGCAGGCAGCACGGCGACACGAACGAGATCACACCGGCGGCCACCGCAATCGGGAGCGCGACCAGCAGCGACCCGGACAGCACCACCGACCCCACCTGGCCACCCGCCGCCAGCACCATCCGCCCACCTCCCGCACCGACCCCATGGCCTCGCCGCGCGCCGCCGGCCTCGACGACCCCTTCGACCGGCCGTAGAAGCAGCAACCACTATCCGGCATAGTAGAGATATGCGTCTGCGGGGCGTCCCCGTGGTGTCCGCGATCGGACTCGCCGTTCTCGCCGGGTGCGCGAACCACGACGTGGTCGACCTGTCACCGGGCGGTCTCGGTTTCGTCGCCCAGGCGCACACCGCCACGGGTGCGATCCCATCCGTCTCGACGCCCTGCACGGCCGGCCCGTGGTCATCAACGTGTGGGCGTCGTGGTGCGCGCCGTGCCGAGCCGAAACCCCGGGGCTGGTCACGGTGTACCACCAGACCCACCCGCAGGGGGTGGCCTTCCTCGGTGGCGCCGGCCCGGATCAGCTTGCGGGTTCGACCTGGCCGGCCTCGTGGACGGTGGCGGACCATTTCTCCTCGATCCGGCCGTACTTCCACACCAGTAGCGCGACCGTCCAGGTGACGACGAACAGGCCGACGATGAAGTAGCCGACGATGTTCAGGTCGAGGCCTGAGATCCAGTCCCAGAAGCCGCCGGTGAGGTGCGCTTTCGCAGCGAGGATGCCGAGGAGCTCGATGCTGCCGATGATGAACGCGACCGCCACTGACAGGCCGGTGATAGTGATGTTGTAGTAGACCTTGCGGACTGGTTTGGAGAAGGCCCAGCTGTAGGCGAAGTTCATGAATGAGCCGTCGATGGTATCCAGCAGGCTCATGCCGGCGGCGAACAGGATCGGCAGGACGAGGATGGCGTACCAGGGCAGCCCGCTGCTGGCGGCGCCGGCGGCGAGGAACAGCAGGGCGACCTCGGTGGCGGTGTCGAAGCCCAGGCCGAACAGCACTCCGAGGGGGTACATCTGCCACGGCGTGGTGATTGCTTTGGTGAAGCGGCCGAGGAACCGGTTCATCAGTCCGCGGGAGTTGAGCTGCTCTTCGAGGGCGACTTCGTCGTAGTGGCCACGGCGCATGTCCCGGAACACGGTGACGATGCCGATCAGGATGACGAGGTTGATCGCGGCGATGAGGTAGAGGAAGCCACCGGAGACGGTGGTACCGATCCAGCCGGTGACGTTGTGCAGGGTGGAGCTGTCGTCTTCGACCTGCCCGGCGAGGGAGCGGACGCCGATGCTGAACAGGAACGCCAGTCCGAACACGATCGTCGAGTGGCCGAGGGAGAAGAAGAACCCGACCGATAGCGGCCGCTGCCCGTCGGCCATCAGCTTGCGGGTGGTGTTGTCGATCGCGGCGATGTGGTCGGCGTCGAAGGCGTGGCGCAGACCCAGGGTGTAGGCAGTGACTCCCAGTCCGACACCGAATACCTGGCTGTGGGCGCCGAAGCGGTAGTGGTGCGGCGCGATGATCGCTACCAGGCTGAACCAGCCGACCACATGCAGCCCGACGATGACCGCGGCCATGGCGGCAACCGTGGCCCACTCCCGCGGCCCCAGCGCGCCACGAACCCGCTGGTAGAGCGGTACACCGGACGCGGTGCCGGCTTCGACGGCCATGGTTGTCCCCCTCGCGTTTCCCACCCGTCCGTGCCACGCTCCCGGCCGGAGGCGTGCAGGCTGGCGTTCGACACTAACCGGCACATAGACGCTTCTGCAAGATTTTCGCAGTAGCGTAGTTATCGCAGGCTTGTCCGCTGTGCCGGGCCGTCCACAGGCCACGGCCCGGCGCAGCGGACCGCGAGCCGGTGCATGGGGCTGTCACCTGGATGCGCGAGGTGTTCCTCGCGTGTAAGCGTTGTTAGCGGCAGCCCTTCCCGGGCCAAGGGGCGATTTTGTTACGGTATGTCCTACCCCGCCCGCGGCTGGACTCCGGATCCGCCGAGGCCCGGGCGTACCCGACCGCGGTCCCGTCCGCCCAGCTCACGTGCGTGCTCGACCAGCCGCTCCAGCGCGGTGCGGCGGGCGGCGTTCACGACCTCGGTGTACCGCGGTACTTCACCCGCACGAAGCGCGCGCAATCCCCCGGTGACCGTACCGACGCTACGGACGATCAGCCTCCAGGACAGGCCCAGGGTCCGCTCGACGGTGAAGCCCGGAAGGTCGAACGTCGTGGAGATCGGCAGATCGATGATCGAGTCCTGCGGAGTCGGTGTCATACGGGTATGCGGACATTCCGCAACCTGGGTCACACCCTCCGGTAGTGCGGTGGACTCACCGGTTCCCGTCGCTGCTTTCGGCCATGGAAGCAAGTGGACCGCACCTGGACCGTCTTGGATAGATCCATATATACAAGAGTCGTCGTGGCTGATCCGATCATTTTTTCGGGACGACCGGCTCGCCGGCGATCCGTCAGATCGCGAGTGCGGCGAGGATGAGGCCGAGACCGTCGTGGAACTGCGTTTCCATCGGCTCGTCGAAGTGGTCGGCGACCGCGGCGAGGTGGGGGTAGCGGCTCGCGGCGGAGCTGACCGCGGTGGCCGGGGTGACCGGAACCTCCAGCCCTTTGCTGGCGATGGTCGCGGCGGTGTGCCGGGCTTCGGTGAGGGCGTGACCGAGCGTGTAGAAGAGCAGGGTCGCGAAGGCGTTCGCTGCGTCCCGGTCGGGCATTCCGGCGTCACGCAGCAGGCCGATCGCGTGGTTGGTGCGTTCCCAGCTGGCTTCACCGCCGGGTGGCCGGCGCAGGACGATCGGCGCGAGGGTGGGATGCCGCAACAGTGACCGGCGCAGTTGCGCGAAGGTCTCGCGGAGGTCGGCCCGGGGGTCGTCGGTGTGGGGGAGGGGTTCGTCGCCGCGGACCACCCGGTCGGCGAGGGCTTCCAGGAGCTCGTTTTTGGTACGGAAGTGCCGGTAGACGGCGGTGGGGTCGATGCTCAGGCGGGCACCGAGAGCGCGCATGCTGAAGCCGCCCACCCCGCCGATGTCGACGATCTCCATGGCGGTGTCGAGTAGGAGCCCGCGAGACAGCGTCCCGCGGGGGGTGCGGGTGTGGCGGGGCGGTGTCGTCTCCACCGTTCTCCTCCGGTAGGGCCGTGCCGGCTCTCCTCCCTGACTCTACAGTGTAGTCAACGCTGTTGACGTCATCTCGCCGTCTGTATTCGATCTTGATGTTCCCGGCTGCCTCGTCACGGTGAGGAGTGGCTCAGCCGCCCTTCCGGCAGCCGGTAAAGGCGGGCGCCGTGCCGGGAAAATCCGTGACGGACGGGAAGGACCAGTCGGTGAAATCCAGTTTGCGGATCATAATCAGCCGGTTCGCCCCGCCGCCGAACCCGTTGAAGCTGACGTAGCCGCTGGCCCCGGGAATGCATGTTCCGTTGAGAACGGTCCTGAGATTGTCCCGTAATTTTTGGCTCCCCTGGTCGTCGGACAGGTCCGCCGACGAGTTGATGAGCGCGTCGGCGAGTTTGCGGGTGAGGACCGACGTGGCATCGAAAGCCAGCATGACGTGACCGGAGATCAGGCCGGGATTATTGTCGTAGATTTCCTTCCACTTTTCGGGGAGGTAGATTTCCCCCCGTTTTTGGGTGAGTGGATTCTTCAGGTAGTCCGGTGGTATTTCCTTGATCCGTGAGAGGCCGAAGTCGGCGAAGTAGAATGGATGCCTTCCGGCGCGGTTCGTACCGATCTCGGTGTCGTCCGTCTCCAGCTCCATGGCGTCGTCCCCGGCGATGATGGGCATGGTGGGGTTGTGTTGCCCGCAGTCCGACTGGTCCAGGGCGTAGAGGGCGTCGAGGAGGATGTTGACGTTGGTGGTCCGACCTGTGTAGATGAGCAGGTTGGGCAGCTCCTGCTCACACTGGCGCTTCAGGGCCTGGATGAGCTGGTCCTCTTCGCTCCCGCCGTGGGAACCGGCCGTTGCCGTGACGCCGTCCGCGGATCCGGGAAAGGGGATGACAGCCGGCTTCCTGTCGACCAGATCGCGCTTCCGCAGTTCGTCGCCGACGTCCTGGGCCAGGTTATCGCTGTAATTGTCCTGATAGTTCTCGACGGCGCCTTCCACGATCAACGGCCGTAACGGCGCGTCGGTGGACACTTCGCTGATTTTTCTGTCCGCCACGGCGTCGGCGATCGCCTGCGCCTCCTCCCTGTTGGTCGGGCCGACCCGGAAGTACCAGGGATAGCGGCGTTTCCCCGCACTGTCCGGTGCCGTGAGGATGTCGTCGGAAGCTGTGGAGGAGACGATCGGGATCCGCGTCGTGTCGTTCAGGAACTCCACGGCTTTCTCGGCCGGGCCCACGCTCTGGAAGAAGCCGAGTACTCCCACCAGGCGATGATCCTGTCGGGCGGCGCGGTCGATCTGCCGTGCGACGACATCCGCATAGCCGGACTGCCAACCCACATTCGCGACCAACAGCCGGATGACCGGTTTTTTCGTCCCGGTCGCCTGGTTCTCTTGCACGGCCGCGCTGTTCCACGCCGCCTGCGCGAGCATCGCTCCGCGCAGTTCGTTCACCCCGCCCTGCCCCAGCGTCCCGGGGGAGTATCCCTGCCCGCTGGAACCGGTACCGGTCAACGGCGCGGCGACAACCACGGTGTACAGGGGAAGCCCTGACCCGGCTACCTCGATGTTCTGCCTGGCGATGTCGCTGAAAAGACTCTCCAGGGCTGTGCTGTCGGTGCCGAAGCGGTATCCGCCGTCACTGAAACCGATGCACTGGGTCCCCTGCCGGTCGACCCAGGTCTCGGTCGGCAGTAACAATGTGACCGACCTGGATGGCGTGCACCGCGACACGGAAGAGGGCGAGGAGAGCGCCAAGCTCCTGATCAGCCATCCCAGAGCAATGCAGCCGGCCATCAAGACCACTGTCATGACCGTCGTCCAGGACCGGTGATTGTCGACGAAGGATCCCAGGCGGGTCCGGCGGCTACGGCCCCGGTTGCCATCCGGCGTATCCGTATCCGTCGGCGAGTTGTCCACACCCGCTGCCATTCTCGGTGCTCCGTCCCCTTTGCCGTCCGGGTCCGACTGCCGTCCGGGTCCGGCGTTCTGGACGCCGTATCCCACGCCCGGAAGCCGCCTGGGCATTATCGGCCATCGTCCGGACAGCTGGGCAGCGGGTGACGGTTTCCCGACCGCGGGGCCCATCATCGATGTCCGGATCCGGCGTCGAAAGCATCGCCGCCGCCTGACCGGCCGTTGCGGAATGACAAACGTCAGGGATGGTCGGGCCATGGTCAGTCGGGTCGTCGGTTTTCCCCGCGGATCGAGCCGCCCACCTCTGTGATCTGCCCGAGTATCGGCATGGAGATCCCGGCCCGGTGCAGCAACCCGATAACGGTGACGCTGGCCAGTGTGGTCAGCATCGGGGCCACCGGGCCGAGTTTCACGGAGAACGCGGTCAGCGCCACCATTCCCGCTGCAGCCATCCCCGCCGCCGTGATAACCGCCCACTGGCGTACCCGTGACCGGGCGGTGACCGGTGTCATGGCGGATTGCGGGTCCGGCAGGTCGTGCCACCGCCCGTCGATGAGGAGCTTCAGGGCCACGTTCAACTGTCCGACCAGGTCCGTGAGGGTGGAATCTGTCGGTGTGACCGTCCGCAGCTGCAGTTCCCGCAGGCCGTCCGCTTTCACCCGGCTCACCCGGAGCGTCTCCGCGCGCACCGCCGGGGCAAGTCCCCGCCACGCGAGGGGGATGCGTTCGACGAGTATCGCCGCCCGCTCCAGATCCGCCGCGATCTCTCCGCGGAAGTCCGTCTTCTTCCAGCGTTGTCGCGGGTGGCTGCTGTCGGTGGACCGGGAATTCGGCGTCAGTTTCTCAAGAATTGTGAAGATCTGGATCGCCGCACGGCTTTCAGGCCTGCCCCGCCCCGTCCACAACCCGGTCGCGGTGAACATCAGATAGGCCAGGACGACCCCGGCCTGGACGGCCGCGAGTATCCAGGGGCGCGTCGCGAACGGTAACGCCGGGTCCGCGTTCAGCAGTGCCACACCCGCCAGCAGGACGACACTGCCCAGCCCGATCCCGACATCCCAGCGGCCACCCGGTCGGGACCGGCGTCCGTCGAGATCTGTCAGGAGCACGGCGAGCACCTCACTGTCAGCGGGGTTGAGTGAGGTACACCGCATGATTTCCGCGATCTGTTCCTGACGGTCCCCAGCCCTGCCCGCAGCCACGACCCATCTCCTCCCACCGACCCGGCGTTGCGGAGTGCACCGATTTTGCCAACGTTGGTGCCTTGCCGGGCGGCGCCTGCGTCGAGGTGGTAGCCGTTCCGCAACGGTGGCGAGGTGCACCTGACCAGCCAGAATGCGATTTCTCCAGGATCATGATCTGGTTGAGGTGGGTGCACCTCTTGCGTGCAACATACTTTGTGGGCCGACGGGCTGGAACTCGTCGGCGATGACGAGCGGCTGGTTCATACGACCGCGTCCGGACCCTCCTGGTGTTGGGGAAGCTTCAGCGCAGCCGCGGCACGCCTCGACAGCGGAGCCACTTCCAGGAGCAACAGATCCGGGAAAGGACGAGCTACGGGTTACTGAAGTCGGGGATGGTGATCGAGCCGTTCTCCGCGAGTAGAAAGCCCGGGTTATGCGCGATCTCCCAGGCATGGCCGTCGGGGTCGGTGAAGACCCCCGCGTAGCCGCCGTAGAACGTCCCGGCCGCAGGACGGGTAACCGTGGCCCCCGCCCGCTCCGCCGCCGCGAGGACATCGTTGACCTCTGCCTCGGAGCGGACGTTGTGCGCGAGGGCGACACCGCTGAAGCCACCCGCCTGCTCCTCGGCGATGCCGCAGTCGCGCGCGAGCTTGTCACGGCCCCAGAGGACCAACGCGATGCCGCCTGCCTGAAAGAACGCGGTCTCTTCGACCTCTTGGCCCTGCCAGCCCAGCCGTTCATAGAAAGCCCGAGCGCGCTGTACGTCGGTGACACCCAGTGTGATCAAGCTGATGCGCTGCTCCATGGCCGGAGGCTACTGGCTGCCACCGTCCGGCACCCGCTTCGGTACGGAGGACGCGGGCACTGACATGTGCTACGCGGTTTTCCACGCTCCGGTTCCCCGGGATTTTCCCGCCGGGTGGCCGACGTGCCAGGCCTTGTGGACCGGGCACCGGTAGGCTCTGAGCCATCGTGCGCCGCTGCGCTTCTGAATGGCGATGGCTGCCGTTATGGCATCGGCCTGTGTCCTATAGATGATCTTTTTGCACTGGCTGTCGCGCCTCATCCGGTCGCCCCGATCAGCGCGGCCGGCTTCGCCACGCCCATCCCAGGCGTGAAGACGACCTCCTGTCGCTTGCGGATACCAGCGGACCCACGGCTCATGGACCGGTCTCAGAGCGGCCGGACGACCACCGCGGTGCCATAGGCGATGATTTCGGCAAGGCCGCCGCCGACATCCGAGGAGTCGAAACGGACACCGAGGACGGCGTTGCCACCCAGCTCACGTACATGCGTGACCAGCCGTTCGAGCGCGGTGTGGCGCGCCGCGTTCACGACCTCGGTGTACTGCGGCACTTCGCCCGCGCGCAGTGCGCGAAATCCCCCGGAGATGCCCTTGACCGTGCCGACACTACGGACAATCAATCCCCAGGACAGGCCCAGGGTCCGCTCGATGGCGAAACCCGGAAGGTCGAACGTCGTGGAGATCGGCAGATCGGTGATCGAGTCCGATGAAGGTTGAGTCATGCGAAGATTTTGCCATCCCGATGCGCAGTGCCCGTCCGCGTGGTGCTTCTTCGGCGGGCGGCACGGTCGTTGTGGCGGGACCGGCCGATCCGTGATCTTTGGTCCTGTAATGAAATGCAAATAAGATAGTCAACGATGTTGACGACCACCTGTGTACTTTTTGATCTTCAAACAACAAAAACAAAACCCCACCCACAAAAACCCAAGGATCAACTACTTACCATAAAACCCATCCCCATGGCCGGTAGTCATCCCGTTTTTGAGCGGAGTGCGCTTCCGGGGCTACCCGTTCCTGGCGGGCCTGTCCGAGTCCCGCCAGGAAGGCCGCGGCAGAGCAGGGTCACGCTTGGCCATCAGGTCACAGAACTCGCGGACGATACGGGCTGGATCGCTCATTAGTGGGCGGATACCACCAGCGGTGGCGACGCTTCGCGCGTCTCCGGCACGGCCTCCCGGGATTCCTCGACGCGTCACTCCAACCCAGGGTGCAGCGCATCCTGCTGATCGACGGACCGGCCGTCCTCGGCTGGCGAGAATGGCGAGCGATCGAGGAACGCTACGGACTCGGCGCGATCCACGCCATCCTCGACCTCGCGGTGGCGGAGGAAACCATGCCAGCCCAACAGCTCAACGCTCTCGCCCATATCCTGCTCGCCGCCGTCGACGAGGCGGCCCTGTTCATCGCCAGCGGTGACGACCCGGTCTCCGCCAAAGACCAGGCCGTCACCACCATGGACCAGCTACTCACGGGACTGAAAGTCAATCACCGCTAGGACCGCCAACGACCATGTGATCGTTACCAGAACCGGGAAGTGACCGCATGCGACCATCGGTCTCGTACAGCTGCCCAGATCATCGCGGACGACCACGAACCGGTGTCGAGCCCGAGATGTGGGTCACCAGCCGCGTGCGCGCCATCCGGCCAGGTGGGGGCGTTCCGTGCCGAGGGTCGTGTCCCTGCCGTGCCCCGGGTAGATCCAGGTTGTGTCGGGTAGCGGGCCGAAGACCTTGCGCTCCAGATCGTCCATGAGCGAGCGGAACATCGCGGCGTCCCCGAATGTCGTGCCGGGCCCGCCGGGGAAAAGGCAGTCACCCGTGAACAGGTGTGGCGCTTCAGTACCCGCGTCGTAGAGCAGCGCGATCGATCCGGGGGTGTGCCCGACCAGGTGGATGACCTTCAGCGTGGCCGCGCCGACCCGCACCTCGTCGCCGTCCGTGACCCGGGTCGTGGTCGGCACCGGAATGACACCGGCGTCGTCCGGATGGGCCACCGTCCGCGCCCCGGTCGCCGACACCACCGCCTCCAGTGCCTGTACGTGGTCGCCGTGGCGGTGACTCGTCACCACGGTGGCAAGCCCGGCATCGCCGACGAGGCCGAGCAGGGTGTCGGGTTCGTTCGCGGCGTCGATCAGAAGCTGTTCGCCTGTCACGGGGCATCGCAGCAGGTAGGCGTTGTTGTCCATCGGCCCCACCGCGACCTTGGTGATCGTCAGCCCCGGTAGCGTACGGGTATCGGCCGGCCCGCCGACACGTACCGCCCCGGTGTAGCCGTCGCCGTCGATCTCGCGTCCCACGCGTCCCATCGTTCCTCTCCCGGTATCGGGTTCTGTCGTGTTCATCGTCCCCCGGATGCCGGCCCGGGGCGCCGCGACCCGTCAATGATCCAACAGCGATGAGCTGAAAACGGTGATGGATGTCCGGCGGCGGGAACCGGCCGCTCCGAAGTTGTCGGACCCCGTCCGTAGCATGGCACTCGCCGCGGACGTGCCGTTCGGTTCGTGGCATGACCCGTCACATCCGAGTAGACCGCGAAGGATCCTCCGATGGCAGACCGTCTTGTCGTGCGCGGCGCGCGAGAGCACAACCTGCGCGACGTCGACCTTGACCTGCCACGGGACGCGCTGATCGTCTTTACCGGCCTGTCGGGTTCGGGAAAGTCCAGTCTCGCGTTCGACACGATCTTCGCGGAGGGGCAGCGACGCTACGTCGAGTCGCTGTCGGCCTATGCCCGCCAGTTCCTCGGCCAGATGGACAAGCCCGATGTCGACTTCATCGAAGGTCTGTCACCGGCCGTTTCCATCGACCAGAAGTCGACGTCGCGTAACCCTCGCTCAACCGTCGGGACGATCACCGAGGTCTACGACTACCTGCGGTTGCTGTTCGCGCGGGCGGGCCGGCCGCACTGCCCGAAATGCGGCCGGCCGATCTCCCGGCAGACCCCGCAGCAGATCGTCGACCGTCTGCTCGAGCTTTCCGAAGGCACCCGCTTCCAGGTGCTCGCCCCGGTCGTGCGGGGTCGCAAGGGCGAGTACGTCGAGCTGTTCGCGGACCTGCAGGCGAAGGGTTTCGCCCGCGCACGGGTCGACGGTGACGTCATCGCGCTCACCGACGTACCCAAGTTGGAAAAGCAGCGTAAGCACACGATCGAGGTGGTGGTCGACCGGTTGGCGGCGAAGGCCTCCGCCAAGCAGCGGCTGACCGATTCCATTGAGACGGCGCTCGGTCTCGGGGGCGGTCTCGTCCTGCTCGACTTCGTCGACCGTGACGCGGGCGACCCCGACCGCGAGCGGATGTACTCCGAGCATCTGGCCTGCCTGTACGACGACCTGTCCTTCGAGGAGCTGGAGCCGCGGTCGTTCTCCTTCAACTCCCCGTACGGTGCCTGCCCGCAGTGTTCCGGGCTGGGTACCCGTAAGGAGGTCGACCCCGAGCTCCTCGTCCCCGATCCGTCGCTGTCACTCGACGGAGGGGCGATCGCACCCTGGTCCAACGGTCACAACAAGGAGTACTTCACCCGGTTGCTGGAGGCGCTGGCGAACGATCTCGGCTTCCGGATGGACATCCCCTGGGAGGGGCTTGCGGAACGGGCCCGCAAAGCCGTGCTGTACGGACGAGGCGAGACCGAGGTCCAGGTCGCCTACACCAACCGCTACGGCCGCCAGCGCCAGTACTACACGGCGTTCGAGGGTGTGGTCGCGTTCCTGCAGCGTCGGCACCGGGAGGCCGAGTCGGACAGCAGCCGCGAGCGCTACGAGGGCTACATGCGTGACGTCGCCTGCTCGGTCTGCCGCGGCGCCCGGCTCAAACCCGAGTCACTGGCGGTGACGCTGGGCGGTCGGTCGATCGCCGAGATCGCCGGTATGGCCATCGGGGAGTGCGCGCGGTTCCTGCACACGCTCGAGCTCAGCGACCGGGAACGGACGATCGCCGGCCGGGTCCTCAAGGAGATCGACGCGCGGCTCGCGTTCCTGCTCGACGTCGGGCTCGACTACCTGTCGCTGGACCGCGCGGCCGGCACGCTGGCAGGTGGTGAGGCGCAACGGATCCGGCTCGCCACCCAGATCGGGTCCGGGCTGGTCGGCGTCCTCTACGTCCTCGACGAGCCCTCGATCGGCCTGCACCAGCGGGACAACCGTCGTCTCATCCAGACCCTCGTCCGGCTCCGGGACCTCGGTAACACCCTGATTGTCGTCGAGCACGACGAGGACACGATCCGCGCCGCCGACTGGGTGGTCGACATCGGACCCGGGGCCGGCGAACACGGCGGGAAAGTCGTCGTGTCCGGCCCGGTGGACGCGCTGCTCACCGAGGAGTCCTCGATCACCGGGGCGTACCTGTCGGGCCGCCGGGAGATCCCGGTGCCCGACATCCGGCGGCAGCCGACCAAGGGCCGCGCGCTGACCGTCCACGCCGCCCGTGAGCACAACCTGCATGACGTGACGGTGTCGTTCCCGCTCGGCTGCTTCGTCGCCGTCACCGGCGTCTCCGGTTCGGGAAAGTCCACCCTCGTCAACGACATCCTGGCCGCGGTGCTCGCGAACAAGCTCAACGGCGCCCGGGAGGTGCCGGGGCGGCACCGGACCGTCACCGGACTCGACCACCTCGACAAGGCCGTCCGGGTCGACCAGTCGCCGATCGGGCGTACCCCCCGGTCGAACCCGGCCACCTACACCGGAGTCTTCGATCACGTTCGCAGGCTGTTCGCCGAGACGACGGAGGCGAAGGTCCGCGGCTACCTACCCGGGCGGTTCTCCTTCAACGTCAAGGGCGGCCGGTGCGAGGCCTGCGCCGGGGACGGCACGATCAAGATTGAGATGAACTTCCTGCCGGACGTGTACGTGCCGTGCGAGATCTGCCACGGTGCCCGCTACAACCGGGAGACCCTGGAGATCCACTACAAGAACCGCAGCATTGCCGAGGTCCTCGACATGCCGATCGAGGAGGCCGCGGAGTTCTTCGCCGCCGTCCCGGCGATCGCCCGGCACCTGCGTACCCTCAACGATGTCGGTCTCGGCTACGTCCGCCTCGGCCAGCCGGCACCGACCCTTTCCGGCGGGGAGGCGCAGCGGGTCAAACTCGCCGCCGAACTCCAACGGCGCTCCACCGGGCGCACCGCCTACGTGCTGGACGAACCCACGACGGGCCTGCACTTCGAAGACATCCGCAAACTCCTCGGGGTTCTCGGCCGGCTGGTGGACGCCGGCAACACGGTCATCGTCATCGAGCACAACCTGGACGTCATCAAGACGGCGGACTGGATCATCGACATGGGTCCGGAGGGCGGCACCGGCGGCGGCCGGGTGGTTGCGCAAGGGCCACCCGAGGTGGTCGCCGCCGCCGAGGTTAGCCACACCGGTCTGTTCCTGCGGGAGATTCTCGGTTCGCGGGTGGACACCCCGGTGTCGGCCACGCCGTCACCCCGCGTTCCGCTGCGGCGTTCCGCGGATGCCGTGGCGGGCTAGCGCCGGGAGGAGCGATCGTAGCTTCGCTCGCGCCTCCGGTGGTCGCACCGGAGGCCACGCAGACGGTCCATGCCGGCTGGGCGATCGGCGACCGACCGGCATGGATCCCTGGGTCAGGTACGCAACATGTCCGCGAGCACGGCTTCCAGTTCCTCCTCGGGACGTTCTTCGCCCCGCGGCACAACCCGTTCGGTCGCGTCGAGGAACGCCCGTGCGGCCTCGATGTCCAGCCGGACGACGGAGTGCAGTTCACCGGAGGACAGGTCGAGGCGCACACAGCCACGATCGGGTTCCGGTGTGATCCGGACGTCGCCGCCACCGGTCGGGATCTCCAGGCCGGCACGCAGCGCATCGCGCAGTACCACCCAGGTACCGCGCGGTAGCGCGGGGTGGTCGGGTCGTGAGATGAGGTCCAATGTCACAGCGAGCGGGTCGGCCCGTCGCCAGTTCACCTGGAGCACGGTCAGGCGCCCGCGGGACGGTGCGTCATCGACGATCAACTCGGTGGTCACATCCTCCACCTGCATGCGTCGTGCCTCCTTCGTCGTCCTGCGACGCTGTGCACCGCGGTATCGAGGGTGACAGCCAGTCAGGCAAGATGCCACTCGGACAGCGTGAAGGGACTTGTTCGGGACCAGACGGGACAAGGTCGGCGCCAGCCATCCAGTGTCTGTTCCGGGGGTGTCGCCGCGGAGATGTCGCGGGGTAGGTGCCCGCAGCCCTGGTTGTGTCGGCCACCAGGGCCATCCGCCTTGGAGCGCTCGACGGATCATGCTTCGCACACCGCTCATGGTCTCCGAGCATGGACCCTGATGCCGCCTGCCGCAGGACGCCATGAGCGGTGTCCCCGCAGCTGTGAGATATGCCCGAACAGGCCTGTCCCAGGGCTCCCTCGCATCGCAGGTCAGAGCCACCCCGCAAGGTTGAGCGCGCAGCGTGGTGAAATGGTTACGTGGAGGCATTGTTCTGTGGCAATCCGGCGCGCCGTAGGCTCAGTTCATGGCTGATCCGGCGTCCTACCGTCCCGCGCCGGGATCGGTTCCGCAGACCCCCGGCGTGTACCGGTTCTCGGACGAGGACGGTCGCGTGATCTACGTGGGCAAGGCGAAGAACCTTCGCGCCAGGTTGTCGAACTACTTCACCGATATCCACGGCCTCCACCCCCGCACACAACACATGGTGACGACCGCGAGTTCGGTGGACTGGACCGTCGTCGCGACGGAGGTCGAGGCGCTCCAGCTCGAGTACACGTGGATCAAGGAATTCGATCCCCGCTTCAACGTCCGCTACCGGGACGACAAGAGCTACCCGAGCCTCGCCGTCACGCTGTACGAGCAGTTCCCGCGCCTGCAGGTGATGCGCGGCCCGAAGCGGGCCGGCGTGCGCTACTTCGGTCCCTACGCCCACGCATGGGCCATCCGGGAGACCCTCGACCTACTGCTGCGCGTCTTCCCGGCCCGCACGTGCAGTGCCGGTGTGTTCAAGCGTGCGGGTCAGATCGGTCGTCCCTGCCTGCTCGGCTACATCGACCGGTGCTCGGCGCCATGCGTCGGCCGGGTCGACGCCGCCGAGCACCGGCGCATCGTCGAGGATTTCTGCGACTTCATGTCCGGGCAGACGGGCCGCCACGTCCGCAAGCTCGAGCGGGAGATGGGCGATGCCGCGGCCGGGCAGGACTACGAGCGCGCGGCCCGGCTGCGCGACGACGTCGGCGCGTTGCGCCGAGCCATGGAAAAGCAGGCTGTCGTCCTACCCGACGGCACCGACGCCGACGTCATCGCGTTCGCGCAGGACGAGCTGGAAGCCGCTGTCCAGATCTTCTACGTGCGCGGCGGCCGGGTCCGCGGGCAGCGTGGCTGGGTCGTCGACAAGATCGAGGAACTCACCACCGGGGAGCTGGTCGAACAGTTCCTCACCCAGGAGTACCTCTCGGGTGGCGTTACGGACGTCCCGGCACGCGCTGCGCACACCGCCCCCGATGCCGCCCCCGATGCCGCCGCCGGTGAGATCCCGCGGGAGGTGCTCGTCCCGGAACTCCCACCGGACGCGGACGCCGTCACCGAGCTGCTCAGTACCGCCCGCGGCAGCCGGGTCGACCTACGGGTTCCCCGTCGCGGGGACAAGCGGACCCTGATGGAGACCGTCGAGCGCAACGCCCAGCAGGCGTTCACCCTCCACCGCACGAAACGGGCCAGCGACCTGTCCGCACGCAGTCGGGCGCTGTCCGACATCCAGGACGCGCTCGGCCTCGCCGACCCGCCGCTGCGGATCGAGTCGTTCGACATCTCCAACCTGCAGGGCACCGACGTCGTCGCCAGCATGGTCGTCTTCGAAGACGGCCTGCCCCGCAAGTCGGAGTACCGGCGGTTCGCCATCCGTGGGGTCGACGGGCAGGACGACGTCGCGAGCATGCACGAGACGATCAACCGACGCTTCGGTCGTTACCTTGCCGAACGGGCCCGCTCCGGGGACCTCGCCGGTCCGCCGGAGTCCCTGGAGCAGCCGGAGTCGGGTAAACCTGAAGCCGGCGCGGAGGCGTCCAGCGGACCGCTGGACCCCACGACAGGCCGGCCGCGGCGCTTCGCCTACCCACCGAACCTCGTCGTCGTCGACGGCGGCCCACCACAGGTCGCCGCGGCCCGCCGCGCCCTCGACTCACTGGGCATCGACAGCGGCCCCGGCGGGGTCGCTCTGTGCGGGCTCGCCAAGCGCCTCGAAGAGGTGTGGCTGCCCGGCGAGGACGATCCGGTGATTCTGCCCCGCAGCAGTGAGGCGCTCTACCTGCTGCAGCGGATCCGGGACGAGGCCCACCGGTTCGCGATCGCCTACCATCGCCAGCGGCGGTCCAAAGGCATGGTCCGCTCGGTTCTCGACGAGGTGCCCGGCCTGGGGGAGACCCGCCGCAAGGCGCTGTTGGGCGCCTTCGGCTCGCTTGCCCGAATACGCGAGGCAACGGTCGACCAGATTGCCGAGGTTCCGGGAATCGGCCACCGCACGGCACAGGCCGTGGTGGACACGCTTGCCCGGACGGGCCCGGGATCCGTCGACGCCACCCCGCCCGCGGTCGACCCGATCACGGGCGAGATCCTTCAGGCTGACGAATCCGCGCCGGCAAGCCAACCCGCACCGGTGCGACCCGGATCCACCGCAACTCGTGTCCGCACCCGTGATCCCGGTTCCGATGCCACATCGACATGGGGTGCTTCCACATGACGTCCGTCGTGCCGCTTGAACTCACCATCATCACCGGACTGTCCGGCGCGGGTCGTAGTACCGCGGCCAAATGCCTGGAGGACCTCGGCTGGTTCGTCGTCGACAACCTCCCGCCGACGCTGCTGGCCACCATGACCGAACTCGGGCTGCGTTCCCAGGGCGCGGTCAACCGCATCGCCGTGGTCGTGGACGTCCGAGGCCGTGCCTTCTTCTCCGACCTGCGCACGACGTTGAACGTCCTCGAGGCTCGCGGAATGCATCCGCGGGTGGTTTTTCTGGAGGCCTCGGACGAGACACTGGTCCGCAGGTTCGATCATGTCCGCCGGCCGCATCCGCTGCAGGGCGACGGTCGCGTGATCGATGGCATCAGCCATGAACGGACGTTGCTTGCGGAGCTGCGCGGTGAGGCGGATCTGGTCCTGGACACCACGGACCTCAACGTCCACGAGCTACGGGCGAAGATCGACGCCGCGTTCGGCCAGCCGACGGCAAATCGTCTGACCGCGACAGTGGTCTCCTTCGGCTACAAGTACGGTCTTCCACTGGATGCTGATCTTGTTGCCGACTGCCGGTTCCTGCCGAACCCGCACTGGGTGGAGGCGCTGCGGCCGTTCACGGGCCGCGATCCAGATGTCCGTGACTACGTCCTCGGACAACCCGGGGCGGCGGAGTTCGTCGAGCAGTACGCGGCACTGCTGCGGCTGGTAGGGGAGGGGTATGTGCGTGAGGGCAAGCGGTACCTGACACTCGCGGTCGGATGCACCGGCGGCAAGCATCGTAGCGTGGCCGTATCCGAGCAGCTTGCGGAACGGCTCGCGGGCGACGGCGTCGGTGTTCGGGTGGTTCACCGGGATCTGGGGCGGGAGTGAGCGGTACCGGACCCGCGGTGGTGGCCTTCGGCGGCGGTCACGGCCTGGCCGCGTCGTTGCGTGCGCTGCGACGCATCACCCGCGATCTCACCGCGGTAGTGACCGTTGGTGACGATGGAGGATCCTCGGGTCGCCTGCGGGTCGAGCTGGGAGCGCTGCCCATGGGCGACCTGCGTATGGCACTGGCCGCTCTCGCTGATACCGATACCTGGTCGTCCACCTGGATGGAACTGTTCCAGCACCGGTTCGGTGGTGACGGATCGCTGGCCGGTCACGCGGTGGGCAACCTGGTGCTCACCGCCCTTGCCGAACGCCTCGCCTCCCCGGTTGCCGCGCTCGACCTCGCCGGCCGGCTGCTGGGGGCCGCTGGGCGCGTGCTGCCGCTGTCCGACGACGGCATCGACATCGTGGCGGAGGTCGCCGGGCTCGATCCACGCCGGCCGGCCGCCACCGTCGAGGTTCGCGGCCAGGTGGCCGTGGCCACCACGTCAGGTCGGGTCGTGAACCTTCGCCTGGAGCCGGCGAAACCCGCCGCGTGTCCACAGGCGCTGGAGGCCGTCGAGCGCGCCGACTGGGCGGTGTTCGGCCCAGGTTCGCTCTACACCAGCGTGCTGCCCCATCTGCTGATGCCCGAGATGATCGAACGGCTGTTCGGTTCGTCCGCTCGCCGGGTGCTGGTCCTCAACCTGGTGCCCCAGCCGGGTGAGACCGAGGGGTATCCGCCGGAGGAGCATCTGAAGGTGATCGGGACGCACGCGTCGGGGTTGTCGTTCGACATGGTGATCGCCGACTCCGATGCGGTAACCGAGTCGGCCGTGCTTGTCCGCGCCGCGGCCGACCTGGGGGCACGCCTGCTTCTGGTGCCTGTCGCGTATCCCGGTGAGCCGCGTCATGACCCGGGGCGGCTGGCGGCCGCGTTCCGCACGGTGTTCGAGACTGCGCTGGACGACGCGGCGTCACTCGACGTGGCAGTGGACCGCGCGATGCCCGGTGACGGTGTTCTTGGTGACGAGCTGTTCGGGGACGGCCGGCTGCGTGAGGACGTCGAGCCGTCCAGTGACGAAGTGATGTTTGGTGACGAGGTGGTATCAGACGATGAGGTACGCGGCGAGTCCGCTACCGCTGTCTGGGCCCGTGAAGGTGAGGAATGATTCGCGTGGCCGCAATGACTGCCACCGTGAAGGACGAGCTCAGCCGACTACGGGTGGCGAAGCCGTGTTGCCGGAGGGCGGAGATGGCCGCCCTGTTGCGTTTCGGTGGCGGCCTGCACATCGTGCGTGGCCGTATCGTTGTCGAGGCTGAACTTGATGCCGGTGCCACTGCCAGGCGGCTCCGCCGTGAGATCGCCGAGGTCTTCGGCTTCCCGTCGAGCATCGCGGTTCTCGCCGCGGGCGGGCTGCGCCGTTCCGTCCGCTACATCGTCCGGGTGGAGCGTGACGGTGAGCAACTGGCGCGGTCGACCGGCCTTCTCGACCAACGCGGCCGGCCGGTACGTGGGTTGCCGCCGCAGGTTGTCACCGGTGCCTCCTGCGACGCCGCGGCGGCGTGGCGGGGGGCTTTCCTGGCGCATGGTTCGCTGACCGAACCGGGACGGTCGTGTTCGCTGGAGATCACTTCTCCCGGCCCGGAGGCGGCACTCGCACTGGTGGGCGCGGCTCGCCGGCTCGGTGTCGCGGCCAAGAGCCGGGACGTGCGCGGTGTGGATCGGGTGGTGATCCGGGATGGGGACGCCATCAGCGCGCTCCTGACCAGGATCGGCGCCCACGACAGCCTGCTGGCCTGGGAAGAGCGGCGGATGCGCCGTGAGGTGCGGGCTACCGCGAACCGGCTGGCGAACTTCGACGACGCCAACCTGCGCCGTTCCGCCCGCGCGGCGGTCGCGGCAGGCGCCCGGGTTCAGGCGGCGTTGCGGATCCTGGGGGACGACGCGCCGGGGCACCTGCTGGCCGCTGGACGACTGCGGCTCGAGCACGCGCAGGCGTCCTTGGAGGAGCTGGGCGCGCTCGCGGACCCGCCGTTGACGAAGGACGCGGTGGCCGGCCGTATCCGGCGGTTGCTCGCCCTGGCCGACAAGAGAGCCCATGCACTCGGGTTGCCGAACACGGAGGCGAGTGTCTCCCCGGACCTTCTGGAGAACGCCTGAGACGCCGCCGGGCGTTCTGAACGCCCGGCGACGCATACTTTCGGTCATCACATGTCTGCGGTGTGCCGCCACACTTCGAGTGGCCTCGCGTGCGTGTCGGTTGATCCTCTGGTATATCCTTAGCAATCCTAAGTAAATAGGATATTGCTGGTCCCGGCTACGGTTGGCCGGGAAACTCCTGGCCCGGTGGCGTGATCATCGTCCTTCTCGCGTCACCGGAGGCCTCGAGGAGCCCAGGACGAATGCCAGGATGGTCCGCGAGGGAACGCGGCGAGGAGGAGATATGGACAGCTTCGGCAGCACAGGTCATCTCAAGGTAGGTGACCACACGTATACGATCCGCCGACTGGACGCGGTTTCCGGAGCCGACCGGTTGCCCTACAGTCTGCGCGTCCTGCTGGAGAACCTGCTGCGCACCGAGGACGGCGCCAACATCACCGCCGACCACGTCACCGCGCTCGCCTCCTGGGACCCGGCCGCCGAGCCGAGCCAGGAAATACAGTTCACCCCGGCCCGGGTGATCATGCAGGACTTCACCGGCGTGCCGTGTGTGGTCGACCTCGCCGCGATGCGCGAGGCCATGGTGGCGCTCGGGGGCGATCCTGCGAAGATCAACCCGCTGGCGCCGGCCGAACTGGTGATCGATCACTCGATCATCGCGGACGTCTTCGGCCGGGCCGACGCCTTTGCTCTCAACGCGGAGCTGGAGTTCGGTCGCAACCGCGAGCGTTACCAGTTCCTACGGTGGGGTCAGGCCGCCTTCGACAACTTCACGGTCGTGCCCCCGAACACCGGGATCGTTCACCAGGTCAACCTGGAGTACCTCGCCCGGGTGGTCTTCACCAAGGACACCGCCGACGGCCGGCTCGCCTACCCCGACACCCTGGTCGGCACGGACAGCCACACCACGATGATCAACGGTCTCGGTGTGCTCGGCTGGGGCGTCGGCGGCATCGAGGCCGAGGCCGCCATGCTCGGCCAGCCGGTCAGCATGCTCATCCCGACCGTGGTCGGCTTCAAGCTCACCGGCGAGCTGCCGCCCGCCACCACCGCCACCGACCTCGTTCTCACGATCACCGAGAAGCTGCGCAAACACGGCGTGGTCGGCCGTTTCGTCGAGTTCTACGGCGAGGGCGTGGGCAACGTCCCGCTGGCGAACCGGGCCACGATCGGCAACATGAGCCCGGAGTACGGCTCCACCTGCGCGATCTTCCCGGTGGACGCGGAGACGTTGGCCTACCTGCGGCTGACCGGCCGTCCGAAGGAGCAGGTCGACCTCGTCGAGGCGTACACCAAGGAGCAGGGCCTCTGGCACGACCCGAGCCACGAGCCGGTCTACACGACCACCCTCACCCTCGATCTGTCCACGATCGAGCCGTCACTGGCCGGGCCCAAACGCCCCCAGGACAGGGTGCCCCTGCGTACCGCCAAGCCCGGGTTCCGCGCGGCGCTCGCCGACTACGCGAGTCCGAGCGTTCTCGCGGACGGCGGGGCGGACGAGGCCAGCGCCGAGTCCTTCCCCGCGAGCGACCCCGCAGCCGCGTTCGCGGACAAACCGGGCGACGCGCCGGTGTCGTCCAACGGCGTCGCCGGTGACCTCGGCGGGCGCCCGTCCAACCCGACCCGGGTGACGCTCGCGGACGGCACCAGTTTCGAGATCGACCACGGCGCGGTCGCGATCGCTGCGATCACCTCGTGCACCAACACCTCCAACCCGCAGGTGATGGTCGGCGCGGCGATCCTCGCCCGCAACGCCGTCGAGCGCGGGCTGACCCGCAAGCCCTGGGTCAAGACCACCCTGGCGCCGGGTTCCAAGGTCGTCATGGACTACTACGAGCGGGCCGGGCTCACCCCGTACCTGGACAAGCTCGGCTTCAACCTCGTCGGCTACGGCTGCACCACCTGCATCGGCAACTCCGGGCCGCTGCAGGACGAGATCAGCCAGGCGGTGAACGCGGCCGACCTGGCCGTGGTCAGCGTCCTGTCCGGCAACCGCAACTTCGAGGGCCGGATCAACCCGGACGTCAAGATGAACTACCTGGCGTCCCCACCGCTGGTCGTCGCCTATGCGCTGGCCGGCACGATGGACATCGACCTGGCCAACGACCCGCTGGGCACCGACACCGCGGGTAACCCGGTCTACCTACGCGACATCTGGCCGAGCGAGGCCGAGGTGGCCGCGGTGGTCGGCGACGCGATCCGCTCGGAGATGTTCACCGAGGACTACGGCGACCTGTCCGGCGACAAGCAGTGGCAGTCGCTGCCGATCGGTGACGGAGGCGAGGTGTCCCAGACCTTTAACTGGGCACCTGACTCGACCTACGTGCGCCACCCACCGTACTTCGAGGGGATGGCGGCGACGCCGGCGCCGCGCCCGGACATCGTCGGCGCCCGGGTGCTCGCGCTGCTCGGCGACTCGGTGACCACCGACCACATCTCGCCCGCCGGATCCATCAAGCGGGATTCGCCGGCCGGCCGCTACCTCGTGGAGCACGGGGTGGAGCCGACGGACTTCAACTCCTACGGGTCCCGGCGCGGCAACCACGAGGTGATGATCCGCGGGACGTTCGCCAACATCCGGCTGCGCAACATGCTGGCTCCGGGCACCGAGGGCGGTGTCACCCGGCACCTGCCCGACGGCGAGCAGCTGGCGATCTACGACGCGGCGCAGAAATACGCCGCCGATGGGGTGCCGCTGGTGGTGCTCGCCGGCAAGGAGTACGGCTCGGGTTCGTCGCGTGACTGGGCGGCCAAGGGTACGGCCCTGCTCGGCGTCCGGGCGGTGATCGCCGAGTCCTACGAGCGGATCCACCGGTCCAACCTGATCGGGATGGGCGTCCTGCCGCTGCAGTTCCCGACCGGGCAGTCCGCGGCGTCGCTCGGCCTGACCGGCGAGGAGACGTTCACCATCGTCGGGCTCGCCGGCGTCGACGAGAAGACCCCGACGTTGCTCGTCCAGGCCGACGACAAGCGGTTCGACGCAGTCGTCCGCATCGACACGCCGGGGGAGGCCGAGTACTACCGCAACGGCGGCATCCTGCCCTACGTCCTGCGGTCACTGCTGTCCTGAGCCCGCGGGGGTAGTTCAGGGGTAATTCGAAACGATCTTTCGAGCTTTGTGCGATCAACGAGAGCATTCTCGGCACACAAAGCTCGAAAGATCGTTATTAACGATCGTCGGACCAGCGGTGACGTGGTGCTCAGCGCCATTTATCCAGATGCTGGCAACCAGTTCACCCACCTCGACCTGCGCAAGAAGGGCTTCGTGCCCTGGACGGTCCGGGAGGCATGGCTGATCAACGCGCCCACGCCGAACCACTACGTCGATATCACCGAGACGTTTGACCGCAAGATAGCCGCCGCCCGGGCACACCAGAGCCAAGTCGGCAACAGGCCCAACCTATATGGCGAGCTGTATAAGACGACTTCCCGGAAAAGGGGGCGGTGCGCGGGTGGACCCGGACGGGCGGTGCGTCAACAAGTGGAAAGGACGTCGGGCGGTGGCCACCCGGTACGACAAGCGGGACTACGTCTTCAACGGCACCTTGACCGTCGCAGCGATCATGATCTGGCTCCGCGATCTCGTCAAAGAGCCGTCAGATATGTTTTAGTTTTGGGTGGATCTGGCGGATCTGGCGGAGCCGGTCGGCATGGAGATGGTGCTGCCGATGAATGGACTGACGGCAACAGGCGCGCGACCGAGCCGCACGGGCTGATTCCTATATCGTCCGGCTTATGAACGCCAGTCCAGCAACTGTAGTGAGTCTCGGGGCTTGGGGCGACCTTGAGGAGGGTTCAGCCGGCGGGACGTCGTGCAAAATGCGTGAGTTCGCGCTGCTGTCCGATGGTCGTGAAGTTACGCTCCTGGACGACCGGGGGTGGACGACGTCGGCGCAGCTGGGCGGGATCTCGCTCACCCACGTTGTGCGCAACGTCTACAACGTGGTCTTGCCCGACGATGCCGAGGAGACGGGCGAAGAGCATGAGTGGCAGCGCTTCGAACAACGTTTGCGCGAAGCCGGGGTCGCGGTCACTCCGGACGAGCTCCGGGCGTTGCCGTACCGCGTCATCTTGAGCGTCCCCTGTGGAAGTGCCCGATGGCAAGCGGGGTGAGGTTGGATCACCCTGACTCCGCCGGAGGCTCCGATCTCACAAGAGCAGGCTGACCCTCGGCGCCGCCGGTGTAGGCCCGGCCTATCAGGCCTCGGGCTGGGGGCAAAGGGACCGAGGCATACCGGGTCCGGCTGGCAGTCGAATCCCCGCCAGGAGAGTTCGGCGACGTTCGTCACGTGCCGTACGCGTCGCGTGTAAGGGCGGATAGTGCCGCTCGCAGATCGGTGTGAAGCTGGCTGTGCGTCGCGCTGAGCGCCTGTTCCTTCTTCGTCCGCTCCGGGCCATACAGGTAGACGGGGCCGATCCGAAGACTCTCCTCCTCCCATCTGTAAAGCGCGTGTACATGCCCGTGGAGATGCGGCCAGAGATTTCCCAGTACCTCGTAGTTGATCCGCAGAAATCTTTGGTCCCGAGTCGCGCATACCTGGGAAACAGCCTCGCCGAACCGGCCGTAGCACAGAAGGTTCGCGATCATGTCGGCGACCATCCCCACCTTGTCGCCCCACTTCGACGCCACGCCGAACATCTACTTGACCAGCTGTAGCCACTACTCGCCGGCGGTGGACCAGCGCCAGAGCGCGGCCGGCGACGTCGGGGTTGGTGCGGATCCCGGCTCAGGACCCGGGTGCTGGGGTCACCGGATGCCGATCTGCCGATGACTGAGTTTTGCGCCCTCCTTGCCTCGGCAGCACTGGGGAGACCGTCCCGCCTTCGACGTCCTCGACGAACTCGGCAATCCAGCCGGCCAGCTGCGCCGGATGGCTCAGCGGCAGCCAGTGCCCGGCGCTGATGCGGTGACGACGCAGCACAGATGACCATCGGTCCAGGTCGTCGTAGATGTGGGGGGAGAGGAAAACATCCCGGGTCGGTACGACGAGTTGGACGGGGACTGTGGCGTAAGGGTCCTCGCGGGGGTGACGAAGCCGGGCCAGAACATTGCGGCGATAGAGGTTGGCACCCCGAACAGCATCGCCTCGCAGCGTTGGTGAGGGGTACCCGTGTGGGAGCGACCCACCGGCGGCCCGCCGCACCAGCGCAGGCCAGCGCCGACCGACCGGACCGTTCCAGGCCAACGCCGGGCCGCCTGGAATGTGCAGCGCACCCACGTACCAGGAACGCACGCTCTGCGCCGCCAAAACCAGGACATCGCTCAGGCGGTGGCGACGCCGCCGATCAGCCACCCAGTGCCCGAAGTGGTCAAGGGACGGCCCTGAGATCGAGGTGAACGAGGCCAGCCGGCCGTCCAGTCGTTCGGAGGTGGCGAACTCCCACCCTTGCACCGAACCCCAGTCGTGGCCGACCAGGTGCACCCGCAGGCCAGCCGCGACCGTATCGAGCACCGCGAGGACATCGTCGGTGAGCTGCTCAAGGTCGTATCCGCTCGAATGAGCGGGGGCGGTCGAACCTCCAGCACCGCGCACATCGTAGGTGATGACCTGATAGCGCTCGACGAGCTGCTCGCGGACGAGATCCCACACCGCACTCGTGTCGGGGTAGCCGTGGATGAGCAGGATGGTCGTCCGGCCCGGGGCGCCGTAGCTGGTGGCTGCCAACTGCACACCACGGCCAGAGATCCGATACTGCCTACTACTCAACTGCCTGCCTCCCGTATTCGGACCACCTGAACCGCGATGAACGCTCGCGCGGCCGCTACGGCGGAGGTCTATACGCCCGCGATGGCGAGTGGCCGCGTGCTGTGTCCAGCGAGGGCAGTAAGATCATGCGGGTCGCTCGTCAGTACGACGGGAGCGCGACAGGTGGCGGCGAAGGCGGCTACGACCGCGTCGGTAGCTGAAATCGTCCCAGCGCGTCCGGTCGCGGCACGTAGCCGTGCGCCCTCGCGAGCGAGCGGTTCTGTGACGTCTCGGACCTGGCAGCCGCGGAGCAGGCGGTTGGTGTGAAAGTCACGTCGGTAATCACCGGTGAGAGCCTCCGCCAGTACCACTGCGGGAACCTGCGCCGGCCAGTATCCACGCTGTCGCAGTTCCACCAGTCGGGCGCGCTGCCCGGCCAAGGCGGAGAGGCCGCCCGCGTCCAGAACCAGGGTCATGCCGTGCCTGCCCGCCGGGTTACGCCGGTGTCGGCGGGTCTGGTGGGCGCAAGCCGGTCGGCCCACTCGCGGGCAGCAGCCGTCTCGTGGGCAGGTACCGGCCCGAACTCTGCTTCCAGGTCGGCCAGGTAGGCGTCCAACTCGGCGATCTTGGCACGTCGATCCAGTTCCTCGGCCAGAGCCGTCGAAGCGAGGCGGGAGACGTTCAGATCGGCGGCCCGGGCCTGCTCCAGCAACTCGTCGGGGACCGTGATATTCACCCTCGCCATGCGCATACTATACACACTCCGGCGTGCTCGTCGGGTGGACCTGACGAGGTAGCACACACGATCACCTGGCTGTGCTCACCTGAGGCCTCCTACGTCACCGGCGCGATCCTCGACGTCAGCGGCGGCCGCTAGGACCGGTGCCGGTCACGACCTTGGCTACCCCATCTCGATGCACAACGCAAGGACTACATCGGGCCACTGGTTGAATGTGGCCAACTGTTGGGTTTGGGGGTATTGCCTACCCGTACGGGCTACCCGATATCGTTTGACACGTCATCTGCACCTCCGAAAGAGATCACCACCCGCACACACATCGAACCGAAACGCCGAGTCCTGCCCCCGGTCCGATGTTCCCTCCGAGCAGCCAGGGGCAGGAGTGAGGTCCTGCGGTCGACACCTGGCTTCTCCCGCCCGGTCGTAGTCCTGAACTTTGCCGATGGCATGGGTCGTGGTCAGGCCCATGCCGCCTCACAGGCGTCCGGGAAGGATGCGTGTTGCTTCCACGTGGCGTGATCCGGTTCCCCGCCGGTGCGGAGGAGGCCGGCCGCGGTCGCCACCGTCATCAGGCACCCGACGGTGTGCCCGAGGACAGGCCCGGTCCCCGCCGTATCCGTCTGAGCCCGCAGTCCCGTCGAGTCGCGACGATCGCCGCGGTGACGACCGGGACCCTGGCGGCCTCGACGGCGGGCTTCGCCGCGGCGACGCC
Organism: Frankia sp. Cppng1_Ct_nod; assembly: GCF_920656135.1. Lineage (NCBI taxonomy): Bacteria > Bacillati > Actinomycetota > Actinomycetes > Frankiales > Frankiaceae > Frankia > Frankia sp. Cppng1_Ct_nod. The sequence goes on from NZ_CAKKTK010000001.1 coordinate 52,184, forward strand.
GGGCTCGGGTGGGAACGCCTCGTTGGAGCCGATCGCCGCCACCCTCGACACCGCCTCCATGATCGGCGGTACCTCGTACGGGACCACTCGCGCCGCTTCCACGGTCGGTCTCGCCGGCAAGATGGGTAATCCGGATCCGATCTTCACCGCGGTGTCGATGGTTGCCGACCAGTCGACCGTCGCGCCGAACGCGCCCGTCCTACTCACCGTCCGCGCTGTGGAGATCGGGACCGAACAGCCGGTCAGCGGCCAGCACGTCCGGATCGCGGTGGCGAACGGCCCGCAGTGGACCACCACCGCCGAGCTGCAGACGGACGGAACCGGCACCGCGAAGATCACTGCGCGCCTGCTGTCGACGACCACTCTCACCGCGGTGTTCGACGGCACGAACGTCCTGCGTCCCTCCCTCGCCGGTGCGACCACGGTGACGGTCAGGAGCCCGACGGGCTCGACCACCGGTTCGCCGGGCAGCGCGGCGACCATTCCCATGGTCATCCCGGGTAGTTCCATCGGGGAGAAGGCCGTGTACCTGGCGTCGCTACAGAAGGGCAAGCCGTACGTCTACGGAGCGGAGGGCCCGTACTCGTTCGACTGCTCAGGCCTGGTGCAGTACGTCTTCAAACAGCTCGGACGGTCCCTGCCGCGTACCGCGCAGCAGCAGTACGCCGCCTCGATCCGGGTGCCGCAGTCCGGCAAGCAACCCGGCGACCTGATCTTCTTCGGAACGCCGGGCGACATCACCCATGTCGCGATCTACGCCGGTAACGGGTATGTGTGGAGCGCTCCGGAGACCGGGAAGACTGTCGCGCTCGTACCGATCTGGAGTTCGACCTACTACGTCGGCCGGATACTGTGACGGTCGGCCGGCACAGCTGACCTCGGACGCCCGAGCGGGTCGCCCCGGTCCGCCGGGACTCGGGCGAGGAGGAGGTGCCGGCCGTGACCACTGCGGTCGATCCGTCGGGCCGGGTGCTCACAATCCCGAACCTGCTCTCGGCGCTACGCCTGGCCGGTGTTCCCGTCTTCCTGTGGCTGACGCTGGGGCCGAATGCCGACGGCGTGGCCCTCGGCATTCTTGCCTTCGCGGGGGTCAGTGACTATCTGGACGGCAAGCTTGCGCGGGCGCTCGGCCAGACCAGCCGCCTCGGGATCCTGCTCGATCCGCTCGCGGACCGTCTCTACATCCTGGCGACGATCATCGCGCTCACCCTGCGCGGGATCGTTCCCTGGTGGTTCGCGGCCCTGCTGATCGGCCGGGACGTCCTGCTCGCGGGATACGTGGTGCCCATCGTGCGCAGGCTCGGCTACGGTTCGGCGCTGCCCGTCCACTATCTGGGCAAGGCCGCGACCTTCAACCTGCTCTATGCCTTTCCGCTGTTGCTGCTGTCCGCCGGGGACAACTGGATCGCCGTTGTTTCCCGTCCGCTCGGGTGGGCTTTCGCCATCTGGGGTACTGCTCTGTACTGGTGGTCGGGAATCCTCTACGGCGTTCAGGCCCGCCGGCTCACGCGGGCGGGGCGTGTCGGAGGCGACGCTGATCCACCGGTGTTGCCCGCGACCGATCCCGACTGTGGTGAGGCCGGCCGAGCAGACGCGGAGGTGGGTCGGTGAGAGCCGTCGTCATGGCCGGCGGTGAGGGCACGCGCCTGCGTCCGATGACCGCCAACCAGCCCAAGCCACTGCTTCCCGTCGTCAACCGGCCGATCATGGAGCATGTGCTGCGGCTGCTCAAACGGCACGGTTTCAACGAGACCGTGGTCACCGTGCAGTTCCTCGCCGCCCACATCCGGACCTACTTCGGTGATGGGGACGAGCTGGGAATGCATCTGTCCTACGCTACCGAAACCACACCGCTCGGGACTGCCGGGAGTGTGAAGAACGCCCAGGACGCGTTGCGGCACGACTCCTTTCTGGTGATCAGTGGGGATGCGCTCACCGATATCGATCTGACCTCGCTGGTGGCCTACCACCGCAAGCAGGGGGCGCTGGTCACGGTCGCGCTCAAGTCCGTCCCGGACCCGCTGGAGTTCGGGATCGTCATCACCTCCGAGGACGGCAGGATCGCCCGGTTCCTGGAGAAGCCGACCTGGGGGCAGGTTTTCTCCGACACGGTCAACACCGGGATCTACGTGATGGAACCCGAAGCGCTCGACCACGTTCCCGTCGGCGAGTCGGTGGACTGGTCCAGCGACGTGTTCCCGAGACTCGTCGCCGCCGGTGCCCCCGTCTACGGCCACGTCGTGGACGGCTACTGGGAGGACGTCGGCACCATCGCCAGTTTCCTGCGCGTCCAGGGAGATGTGCTCGAAGCCAAGGTCGACGTGGAGATCGGCGGATTCGAGGTCTCGCCGGGGGTGTGGGCCGGGCGGGACGCCGACGTCCACCCGGAGGCGGTGCTCTCGGGCCCGCTGGTCATCGGAGACTACACAAAGATCGAATCTGGGGCTGAGCTGCGGGAGTTCACGGTCGTCGGTAACAACGTGGTGGTCAAGCAGGGCGCCTTCCTGCACCGGGCGGTCGTCCAGGACAACGCGTTGATCGGGCCGCAGGCGAACCTGCGCGGCTGCGTGATCGGCAAGAGTACCGACGTGCTACGGGCCGCGCGGGTCGAGGAGGGCGCGGTCATCGGGGACGAGTGCGTGATCGAGGAGGAGGCGTTCGTCTCCCACGACGTCAAGGTGTACCCGTTCAAGACCATCGAGGCCGGAGCGGTGGTCAACACCAGCGTCATCTGGGAGTCCCGGGGACAGCGTTCGCTGTTCGGCCCCCGCGGCGTCTCCGGACTGATCAATGTCGAAATCACGCCGGAGCTGGTGGTCCGCCTCGCGAGCGCCTACGCCACGACTCTGCGCAAGGGGTCGACGGTGACGACGGCCAGGGACGGTTCCCGGGCCGCCCGGGCACTCAAACGCGCGGTGATCAGTGCACTGACCGCGAGCGCGATCGACGTGCGGGACCTGGAGGTCGCGCCGATGTCGGTGACCCGCTTCGACGTCCGGTCCTCGGACGCCGCCGGTGGGGTCATGGTACGCACGACACCCGGTGACGCCGAACGGGTCGACATCATCTTCGTCGACGCCGAAGGCAGTGATCTTTCCCCCGCGATGCAGCGCAAGCTCGACCGTGTGGTCAGCCGCCAGGAGTTCCGCCGGGCGTTTCCCGCGGAGATCGGGGAGCTGCGCTTTCCGGCTCGTACCGCCGACATCTACACCCGCGACCTGCTGGACCGGGTGGACACGTCAGGTCTGCCCGAGGCCGACCTCAAACTTGTGATCGACACGGCCGGGGGGGCGGCGTCGCTGGTGCTGCCGACCCTGCTCGGCCGGCTCGGGGTGGACGCGCTCACCGTCAACGGCCGGCTGGACGAGACCTTCCCGGCCCGGCCGGCGAGCGTTCGCCGACAGGCCCTGGATCGGCTGGGTGCCCTGGTCGCCAGTTCCCGGGCTGCCTTCGGGGTCCAGTTCGACCATGCCGGTGAGCGCATCACGATCGTGGACGAGCGCGGTGACCTGATCGATGACGAGCGGGCGCTGCTGGTCTTCCTCGATCTTGTCGCGGCCGAGAACCGGGGTGCCGAGGTGGCGTTGCCGGTCACCACCACCCGGATCGCCGATCAGGTGACCCGTTTCCACGGGTTGACGGTGCGGCGGACGTCGTTGTCGGCGGCGGACCTCACACGGGTCGCGGGCGAGCCGAACATGGCGTTCGCGGCGGACGCCCGCGGAGGGTTCGTGGTTCCCGAGTTCGCGCCCGCGATCGATGGCCTGGCAGCCTTCGTCAAGCTGGCCGCACTGGTCGCCCGGACCCGGCTCACCCTGAGCGCGATCGATGCCCGTATCCCGGCGGTGTCGGTGCTGCGTCGGTCCGTGTCGACACCGTGGGCGGTCAAGGGCACGGTGATGCGTCGGGTGGTGGAGTCGGTGGATCCCGACGCCGGGTGCACGATCGACACCACGGACGGCGTCCGGGTGGTCATGCCGGACGGTGCCTGGGTTCTGGTGCTGCCCGATCCCGCCGAGGCCGTCACCCACCTGTGGGCGGAGGGGGAGGACCCGACGGATGCGCGCAAACTCCTGGACCACTGGAGCGCCGTGGTCGAGGCCGATGGCAAAGGCGCGAGCATCATCTGAGCCGTCCCGGCGTCCGCGCTGTCCCCGGAGCCATCCCCTCGGGGCGCCACCTGGACCCGGCCGGATGGTGACCGCGCTGGTGACAGCACCGGCGGCCCACGACAGAATGCCGGGTGTGTCCGAATCCGCAGGAGCGCGATCCCCGGCCGCGCGGCGCCGGACGCTCGTCCACGACATCGCCCGCGATGCCCTGGAACCGGTGTATGCGGCAGTAGGGACCAGCGCGTCCCTCGGTGCAGGCCGACGCGGGCTGGTTCGCCTCACGCCTCTAGTGCTCGTGGGGTTGCTTGCGGCAACCGCTGGATACCACCAGTCGGAACGTGATCTCGACCCGTCCCGGACCCGTGCCGCGCTGGTCGCGGACGTGCATCGCTACACGGCGGCGAACAGAACTCTTGCAGGTCGGGTCGCGGACCTGAGGGAGCTCACCGACGGTGACACGACACGGCGGGACGGCGCGCGCGACGCGGATCCGGCCGCGCGCCTGGAACAGTTGCGGTCCGCTGTCGGTGGCACGGCGCTGCGGGGCCCGGGTGTGCGGATCGGACTGTCGGATTCGGTGACCGCGATGGCGAGAGCCGGCACGGATGCGTCCGGGAAGCGTGGGTACGGCGCGCAGGCCGACGACGGGCGGGTACACGACCACGAGGTGGCTGAGGTGGTCAACGTGCTGTGGGCGGCCGGCGCCGAGGCGGTTGCGGTCGGTGATGTGCGGATCACGTCCACCACTGCGATCCGTGCCGCGGGCCAGGCCATTCTGGTCGGGTTCCATCCGCTGGCCTCTCCCTACGAGGTCACAGCGATCGGGCCGGGAGCGACGCTGTCGGGGGCGGTGGAGAACTCCGCGGTGTGGCGACGTCTCGCGGACCGGCATACCGCGGTCGGCGTGTCATCCACGCTCCTCCAGCAGGGTGAGGTCACGGTGCCGGCCGCGACGTTGACCCTGCCCATGGTCGCCCGGGAACTGATACCATGATCGCTGTCCTGGCGTTGGCGGTGGGGGTCGCCGCCGGGCTGCTCCTGCACCCGGGTACCCCTGACTGGCTCGACCCGTATCTGCCGATCGCGGTGGTGGCCGCGCTCGATGCCGTGTTCGGCGGGCTGCGCGCGGCGCTGGAGAGGGTCTTCGACGACCGGGTGTTCGTGGTCTCCTTCGTCGGCAACGTCGCCATTGCCGGGCTGATCGTGCTGCTTGGGGACTCCATCGGAGTCGGCGGGCAGCTCAGTACGGCGGTGGTGGTCGTCTTCGGAATCCGGATCTTCGCGAACGCCGCGGCGATCCGTCGTGTGCTGTTCAAGGCATGATCATGGCCATGGCCGTTGACGGTTCCGTTCCCACGCAGCCGGAACCGGAGCCGCGCTCACACACACGCCGTCAACGTTCCGGCCCGTTGCGGATCGTCGTTCTACTGCTACTGGCCGTCTTGGGCTTCGGCCTGTCGCTGGCCATCCGGACGAACACGGCCACCGCGGGGCTTGCCACCGCACGGCCTGCCGACCTCGTCCGGATCCTCAACGGCCTTGATGCCGACGGGGAACGGCTGCGTGGCGAAATCGAACACCTGCAGGGCACCCGCCAGCAGCTGGCCGGCACCCCCGGCACGCAGGCAGCCCTCGACGACGCTCGGTCCCAGGCCGACGGCCTGGCGATTCTCGTCGGTACCGTTGCCGTCCAGGGACCCGGCGTCGCACTCACCGTCACCGACCCGCGGGGCACGGTCGGTTCCGAGGTGCTCGTCGACGCCCTGCAGGAGCTGCGTGACGCGGGGGCGGAGGCGATGGAGCTCTCCGGCGTCCGGGTCGTAGCCGCCACATCCGTGGTCGATCGGGCCGACGGGGGCATGACCGTGGACGGCAGCGCGGTGCTGCCACCGTACCGGCTGTTGGCGATCGGTGACGCCCACACGCTCGCTGCAGCGATGAGGATTCCTGGTGGTGTGGTGGACACGGTCGCAAGCCGGGCGGGTGCGCAGGCCGGCCTGACGGAGCTGGAGCGCATCGAGGTGCGGGCGTTGCGGCAACTTCCGCCACCCCGCTACGCTCGGCCGGCCGGATAGCCGATCCGGGCGGCCGGCCAGAGAACGAACGGTCATCACGACGATGACCGCAACGATGATTGGGAGGCGATCCCCGGTGTACCCGGACGACCTGAAGTACACCACGGAGCACGAGTGGATCCGGGTGAACAACGGCACCGTGCGGGTGGGTATCACATCCTTTGCACAGGACGCGCTCGGTGACATCGTGTTTGTGACGTTGCCGGCCGTGGGGGACCGTGTGCAGGCCGGTCAGCCGTTCGGGGAGGTGGAGTCGACCAAGAGCGTCTCCGACGTCTACGCGCCGGTCTCCGGCGAGGTCGTGGCCCGCAACGAGGTGCTCGACAGCACCCCTGAGCTGGTCAACTCCGATCCCTACGGTGAAGGCTGGCTGGTGGAGGTGGCCGTCGAGGACACTTCCGTCACCGATGCGCTGCTGGACGCCGTCGCCTACGCCCAGCACGTCAAAGCTGGTCCTTGAGACCCTCGTGACGGCACGCCGGAATGGCTGACCCGCTCCCTTTTCGCAGTAGTGGGTCTGATGCACTAGCCTCGTTGTGCGCCGGAAGGGCGACGCGAGGCCGGGATGTCACGGTCGGTGTCGTCTGTTTCGGTCGGGGGCCGTCCGGGCAGCGACGGGGGTCCCCGAGGAGGAAACGAACGTTTTCGCCACCCCAGGCAGGTGGCCCGAGCGGCCGGCCCCACCGCGACCGCGGCGGTCCGGCAGGAAGCAGACGCGACCGTGTTCTGCACGAGGTGCGGACAGCAGAACCCGTCCGATGCGTTGTACTGCGCACGGTGCGGGTCTCCACTGGTACGTCCAGGTGAGCCCGTCGCGCCGGAACGACCTGCCGAGCAGACTTCCACGCTGAACCTTGCCGCCGCACTGTCGGGTATCGAAGGTGACCATGTCGACGAGTCGACGGAGCGGGACGCGGTCGCCGCGGTCGACGCGCTGCCGCCGGGTTCCGGCCTGCTCGTGGTCAAGCGGGGACCCAACGCGGGCAGTCGTTTCCTGCTGGACGCCGACCTGACCACGGTTGGCCGGCATCCGGAGAGCGACATCTTCCTCGACGATGTGACCGTTTCGCGGCGCCATGCCGAGTTCCACCGGTCTCCGTACACGAAGGGCTTCGCGGTGCGTGATGTCGGAAGTCTGAACGGCACCTACCTCAACCGTGAGCGGATCGACTCGGCCGAGCTGTCCAGCGGCGACGAGGTCCAGATCGGCAAGTTCCGGCTGGTGTTCCTGACCGGATCGATCATCGCGACGGGTGGCGGGGGCCCGCAGTGAACCGAGGATCTCACCGATGACCGCCGGTGGTGCTGCGGCCACGTCGTTGCCCACGTCCGATCGGGCGCGTCACGGTCGAGTGGGTGGTTCCGCCGCCAGGACTCTCAACATCGGCGAGGTGCTCGACCGGCTGCGGGTGGACTATCCCGACGTGACCCTGTCCAAGATCCGCTATCTGGAGGCGGAGGGGCTTGTCGTTCCGGCGCGTACCAGTGCGAACTACCGCAAGTACTCACCTGATGATGTCGCACGGCTGCGGTACGTGCTGGGGGCGCAGCGCGAACGTTTTCTGCCACTAAGAGTGATCAAAGAGGAGCTGGAGTCCCTCGACCGTGGCGAGACCCCGCAGGAACGCCCCGGTCCGCGTCCGGTGGCGCCGCCCGCGCCACGTGCTCTCGACGTCCTGCTCGACGGCGGCGAGGCGACGCGGATGTCACGACGGGAGCTCCTCGCGGCTACCGGTCTGAGCGAGGAACAGCTCGCCGAACTCGAACAGTGCGGGCTGTTGGCACCCCGTCCGGGCGGAAGCTACTTCGACGCGGACGCGGTGGCTGTTGCCCACACGTTCGCCGCGCTGAGCGCTTTCGGTGTCCAACCCCGTCACCTGCGCTCGTCACGGGTGGTCGCCGACCGGGAGGCGGGGCTGATCGAGCAGGTGGCGGCGCCGCTGCGAGGCCAGCGCGACCGCAGCGGTGCCCGTGCGGAGGATGCCGTCGACGAGCTCGCGGGACTCCTCCTGCGGTTGCACGCGGCCCTGCTGAGGTCCCGGCTGCGGGCCGGTCCGAGCGGATGACAGTGATCCGCGAAGCCCCGCATCCTCCAGGCCGGGGGGCCGGGCGCGTCGTGCAGCGGCCGGACGGGCCTGCCCATGCCGGGACGCTTGGGGCGTCCGGCGAGCGGGCACCTATCGTGGAAAGTGTGGCAGAAGGCGTCCACAAGCGGTCGATCTTGCCGGAACCACCAGGCACGCTGACGAAGTCCGGCGACGGAGATACTGTCAGCCGGTGGGGCTCTACGGATTCGGGTTGGATCAGCCCACCCCGCCCACCTGTCCGAGGAGGTAGATCGGTGCATCGGCTGGATATCGTCGGCGTTCGTGTCGAGCTGCCGTCGAAGCAGCCGATCGTCCTGTTGAAGGAGGTCGGTGGTGAACGCTATCTGCCCATCTGGATCGGCGCGGTGGAGGCAACCGCCATCGCGTTCGCGCAGGAGGGCATCACGACCGCTCGTCCGATGACCCACGATCTGATGCGTGACGTGTTGCGGGCCATGCAGACCGAGCTCACCCGGGTGACTATCAACGATCTGCAGGACGGTGTGTTCTACGCGACACTCGTGTTCGGTAACGGCGTTGAGGTGTCGGCCCGTCCGTCGGACGCCATCGCGCTGGCGATGCGCATGGGCGCGCCGGTCTACGGTGAGGAGTCGGTGCTCGCCGAGGCCGGCATCACCGTGCCCGAGGAGCAGGAACAGGAGCAGGAGAACGAGTTGGAGAAGTTCCGGGAGTTTCTCGACACGATCTCGCCGGAGGACTTCAACACACCGGGTTCCTGACCGCGGGCTCCTGGTACCGGTTGCGGGCCGTCACAAAGCGTCACGAAGCGTGGTTCCGCACGGCCACGGCGTGTGCACGGCTGTATTCTCAACAATGGTCTGGCCTGGGAAGATTTTCGGTCTGTTACGAGACACGCCAATCGTGATCGTTGAAGGGACTGTCCAGGGCTCTTACCGTCAGGTCAAGATTCCGGTCCTGCCGCCAGCGGGGCTGCGGCCGGCAGTCGGATGGGCGGAGGACCGGGTGCACCTTCCAGGCGGTTGGCCGGGCGGACGAGATGGCGGCAGCGATGAGCGGACGGCGATGATCGTGCAGGGTCAGCTCTTCCCAGACGATCTTCCAGTGCCTCCCGGGGATGATGTCGGCTACCGGGGCCCGACCGCCTGCGCCGCCGCGGGGATCACCTACCGGCAGCTCGACTACTGGGCCCGCACGGGGCTTGTCGTGCCGAGCGTCCGGGGCGCGACGGGATCGGGCAGCCAGCGGCTGTACTCCTTTCGGGATGTCCTTGTCCTGCGGGTCGTGCGCAAGCTTCTGGAGGCGGGTGTCTCCCTGCAGAACATCCGTGCCGCCGTGGACTGCCTGCGCATCCGTGGCATCGAGGACCTCGCCGAGGTCACCTTGGTCAGCGACGGGTCGACCGTGTACGAGTGCACCTCCGACGATCAGGTCATCGACCTTGTACAGGGCGGGCAGGGGGTCTTCGCCATCGCGGTAGGACGGGCCGTACGGGACATGCGCGGGCAGCTGTCTCAGCTGCCGACGGAGCGGCCCGAGCGTCCGGTCGGGCACGCCGGGCACGCGGTGGTCGGCCATCCCCGGGACGAATTGGCGAATCGGCGTGGCCGGCGCAGCTCGGCCTGAGCAGCCGTCGGGTTTCCTCCGTCGGGTTCCCTCTGTGACAGATACCCGGCGTACGATCACGAACCGTGGCTGACAAACCCGCGGTCCTCGCGCGGGATCTTCACAAGCGCTTCGGTACGAGCGTGGCGCTGGCAGGTCTTGATCTCAGCATGGCGAGGAGAACGGTGCATGCGGTCCTCGGCCCCAACGGTGCCGGCAAGACCACCGCGGTACGGATCCTCACCACGGCTGTTGCGTGCCGACTCCGGGCGGGCAGAGGTGCTGGGGCTCGATGCGGTGTTCGTGCCGTGGTGCATCCGGGCCTACCGCCGGTCCGCGGGGGGCTGACGGAAGCTGCCTTCGGGCAGTACCCACGGCCGGCGCAGACACGCCGGGAGACCTGTGGCGGGGGAGCGATAACCCCGTCCGGTAGCGTCACATCGACGCAACCCGCCCAGTCGGGGGAAAACCCCGCCTCCGGCGGATCTCGCCGTTAGTTTGGTGCTACCGGTGGGGCTACCGATCAGGTAATGGGCTCCAGGGTGCCACACCGCCATGGTGCCACACCACCATCGTCGTGCCATCGGCTTGATCGTGGGGAGGTCGCGGTGTCGGGCACTCGGCGGGTGCGGACGCTTGTCGCCGGCATCCAGACCTGCCTCGGCGAAGCGCTGAGCCTGGCTGATCGACTGGACGCGCTGGCGGACCAGGTCGAGTCGTCCGGAGTCGATCTACCGGTGGCGGCCGGCGCCCGTCCGCCCGAGCAGCGTCACCCCCGCGACGACGCCTGGCATGCCGTCGCGGGCACCGCCGAACGGGTGCCCGCTGCGATCAGCGCTGCTGCCGCGATAGCACGTGAGCAGACCCCGGACCTCGCCGGTGCCCGCTGGTCGGCACCACTGTGGACACAGATCCGCCACGGCGGTCACCACCCCGCAGGCCCCGGATCCCCCCCCGCCATCCCACCCGGGCAGGAGACCACCGGCATGTCCTACCGGCCGGGCCTGTGGCGGTTGGGAAAAGTGATCGTCCCGCCGTTGCTGCCCGGCGGGGACACCACCGAGGTGCCCCTGGCCGTCAGCCTCCTCGACGGAGGCAACCTGCGCATCGTGGTGGGCCGCGACCGGCGTTCCGAGGGTGTCGGTGTCGTGCGGGGGCTGCTCACCCGTGTCCTTGCGGCGGCTCCGGCAGGATCGGTCCAGGTCACCGTCTACGACCCCTACGAGCTCGGTGCCGGACTCGCAGGCTTCGCCCCGCTGCGGGCCGTGGGGGTGGCGAGCCCCACCCTGACCACCCGGACCCGGCTGGAGGGCGTACTCGGCGAACTGTCCGCGGACGTCGGGCGCATCACCGTCGACCGGCTCGCCGGCCGGTTCGCCTCGCTGCGGGAACGGGAGGCTGCGGGCCTGCCGCGAGCCGAGCCGTGGCAGCTGCTGGTGCTGCTCGCCTGGCCCTCGCTCGCGGATGACGCCGCCCGGGCGTTGGAAGCGATCGCCGCGCAGGGTCCCGCGTGCGGCGTGCACATCATCGCCCTGGTCGAGGACGGTGTCAGCGCTCCCGTTACCCGGCGCGGGCATGACGCCCTGGCGAACGCCGAAACACTGCGCCTGGCCGATGACGGCGGTGGAGCCTACGTGGACGGACCCGGCGACGGCAGGCCGGTGTGGCGCTGCTCGCTGTCCGGACCGCTTCCCTGCGACCTGGACGAGCCGCCGCCGCCGGACCTGGTGGCCGCGGTGGCCGCGGTGGTGGCCGCGGCCGCGGCCAGGGAAGCCGCCCGGCCGCCGAACGCCCGGGCGCTGCTGCCCGACACCCTGTGGGGTCTTGACGCCGCGGGGGGTCTCGGCGTCCCGGTGGCGTTCGGCCCCGACGGCCCGGTGACTTTGCGGTTCGACGACGACACCGTTCACGCCCTCGTCGGTGGGCAGGCGGGTTCGGGTAAGTCGACGTTGCTCCTAGACGTCGTGTACGGGCTGGCCGCCCGCTACGCCCCCGACCAGCTGCGCTTCCACCTGCTCGACTTCAAGGAGGGCCTGGAGTTCGCCCAGTTCGCCCCCCGCGGTGAGGACCCGTTCGTTCTGCCCCACGCGGACACCATCGGGATGGACAGCGACCGGGAGTTCGGCGTCGCGGTGCTGCGCCACGTCCGCGCCCAGATGCAGCGCCGTGCTCTCACGATGCGGGCGGTCGGCGCCCGGGACCTGCGTGGCCTGCGCGCCGCGCAGACCGGCGCCGGATGGCCGCGGATCATGGTGGTGATCGACGAGTTCCAGGTGATGCTCACACCGCTGGACGCGGTGTCGCGGGAGGCGGTCTCCCACCTGGAGGTGCTGGCCCGCCAGGGACGCGCCTACGGAATCCATCTCCTGCTCGCCAGCCAGACCCTGTCAGGTATCGACGCCCTGGACGCGACGGCCGGCAAACGGGGTTCGATCTTCGGCCAGTTCGCACTGCGAATCGCGCTGCGTACGTCGATCTCGGAGTCACGGGTGCTGCTGTCCACCACGAACGAGGCGGCTGGTGCGCTCTCCGGTGTCGGTGAGGCAATCGTCAACCGGCGCAACGGCCACCCGGCCGGTAACGAGCTCGTCCGGGTCGCCTACCCCGATCCGACGGTGCTCGCGACACTACGTGCGAATCTGTCCCGGGCGACAGCGGCGAGCGTTCCGGGGATCCGACCCCCGCGGGTTTTTGTGGGCCACGCTCCGGCATTCCTGGACGACAACCCGCTCTACCGGTCGCTTTCGGGCGTGCCTGCCCCGCACGAGCGCGCCGACACCGATGCCGGCCATACCGAACCCGCGGCCGAACCCGCGGAGGTGGGCGAGCCGCTGGCGCTCGTCGGGGTTCCTCTCGACCTGCATCCCGCAGCCGTGGGCGTGCGGCTGTCTCCGCTGCCCGGACGCAACCTCGCGGTTCTCGGACCGCTGCGCCGTGAGGCGGTCGGAGTGCTGCAGGCGGCCGTCACCAGCCTCGCCGCCCAGGCCCCACCGGGCGGGGTGCTCGTCGACGTCGTCGCGGTCGGAGGTGACACGTCGCAGGCGGCCGACACTCTCGCGGACCGGGTCCGTGCCTTCGGGCAGCCGGCCCAGGTGCACCCGCCGGCCGCGCTGCGTCGCGTGCTGCGGGAGACCTGTGACGAGGTGCGGGCCCGTGAGGAGTCCTCCCTTGCGGGCATGTCGGGCGCGCCCGACATGCCGCTTCGTCTACTCGTCCTGTTTGCCGCGGACGCCGGACGGGCGGTGTTGGAGGCCAAGGACCCGGCCACCCGCCGGTCCGGCCTGGACGACCTGCGTTTCGTGACCCGTCGGGGTCCCGGCCAGCGGGTGCACCTACTCGGCTGGTGGCGTGGTCCGGGCCGGCTGCTCGACGATCTGGGTCCCACCCACCGCGACGATATCGGGGCGTGGGTCGCGGTCGGTCTTCCCGGGAACGATCTGTTCAGCCTTGCCGGGAACCGGATGGTCACAGCGGGCACCAGCCCGAACCGGGCAGTGCTGTTCGACCGTCACGGGCAAGCGGAACCGCGCACGGTCGTCCCGTTCGCGCCACTGCACCGGATCGCGGACACCCCCGGCATCTTGCCTCCGAGTTTCGAGAAGGGACCGTTTCGGTGACCCGGCCGGCTGTACGAGTGGACAAGCACGGTCCTGGGGGTTCGCTGTCGGTGTCCTCGGATGCGGCCGGGCCCGCGGCCGAGGTTGATCTGTCCGACCAGACGGGTAGATCCCTTGCCGTGCCAGGCGATGATCGACGACGTGGTGGTGGCGACGCGCACGACCCTGATCTCGACGATCCGCGGATCGCGGCCGCGCGTTACCGGGCGCTGCTTGCCGAGCTCGACCAGGCTCGGACCAAGGTGGCGGACCGGGTGCTGGCCGGTCAGGAACGGCGCGGCGCGCTCGCGCGGACACACCGGGAGTCCGCGGAAGCGATCCGTGCCCGGGTCGACGAGGTCTGGAACACCGTGGCCGGGCCACTGGCCCACCACGGCATCAGCGACCTCGACCAACTGCGGCCGGCTCCGGTCCCGGCGGCGGATGATCCGGGTTTCGACGTGTCCGCCACGGCGCTGTCCGGGCGCGGTGGCCGGGCACACCACGGTCGTCACGCCTCGGGCCGAGGCCCTGGCGGGGAGCCGGGGCGGGGAGCCGGGACGGGACAGGCCGGTAGCCCAGGCGTCCATGGCGCGGCGGCTGGTTCACCTGACGACAGCGCGTTCGATCCGTCCTCGGCGCTCGGACGTGCCCACGAGCTGTGCCTGACCGCGATGGGGCAGGCGGCCGAGCTGCGAGGGATCACCCGGGCGGGCGCGACCGGGTCGACCGCGATCGTCATCGGGTTGGCCTGCCTGCTGGTGGCCGGCGGGGTGACCGCGCTGCGGGTCTTCCTTGGTGTCCAGGCGTTGCCGCCACTTGTCGGCGCCGCCGTTGTCGCCGCTGTCTGTGTGGTGGCCCTCACTGACGCGGGCCGCGGGGATATCGCCCGTTCGGCGCTACTCGGGGCCGGTACGGCAGGTGTCGCGGTGGTGGCGACCGCTCGGGTCGCGCCGCTGGACCCACCGGATGTGATCGCTTCACTGACGGCTCTTGTGCTTGCCGGCCGCTTCGGGCTCGGCATCGGAGCACCGCGAAGCCCGCGCGGGAAGTGAACCGTCCGTCGGAGACCGGCTGTCCGGATACGAACCCACACGGGTGTGACAGAAGAAGGGCGGGACTTCCGTGACGAGCACGATCGCCGACGTCAAATCCCAGCTTGGTGAGGCGTTCAAGCGCACCGATGAGGTCACCGGACAGCTGGACGGCGCACTGACCATGATCGAGGAAGCGCAGGCGATCGTTCTGGCCGCAACCGACGGCAGCGCTCATCGGGCCGTCGAGCAGCTGACCAGCGCGCTGGTGGAGACCCGGGAACGTATCCAGGAGTCGCTGGCGGCCCTGGGCTCCGCCGTCCAGGAAGTCCGGGACTACAGCGACAGCCTGTAACGGCTGCCGGTGGGACTCGCCGCGGCGGATTGTCCATATCGGGCGCGATGCCGTCAAGGGTCATATATGGTCGGTGAGCAGCTGCCCGCATTCGGTTGCCAGTGTGTTCCAGGTGAAGATCCGGGTAACAAGTCCGCAGGTGGTTCACAACAGGATGCATCCGTTAGCGGGCCTTACTAAAGTCCGGATCGTCTGGTAAGTCGACGAGGGTATGATTGTGATTGCTTTCACGCCGTCGGAGGCCCAGGTAACGCTAGTGCGTGCGGAAGTTCCCGGGCCCGGCCGTTCTCCGGCGCCGCTTCCCCGCGCGACTGAGGAGGCCGCACCGCCGTGCCGGTTACCACAATGCTCGACCTGCCGCTCGTGCTGTTGTCCAACCGCGGCCCGGTGAGCTTCGACCGCGGCACATCCGGACGCACGGTCATCCGCGGGGCAGGGGGACTTGTGTCCGCGCTGTCCGGTCTCGCCGAACACCTCGACGACGCCGTCTGGGTGTGCGGGGCGGCGACCGAGGAGGACACCGTCGTCGCCAGCGAGGCGGAGGGAGGGTCGATCCTCGTGCAGACCTCGCCGTCTCCGCACGTGGTCGTCGGTGAACCTGATGGTCCCGCCATCCGGGTACGCCTGGTCATCACCGATCCGGGCGCCTACGCGGACTTCTACAGCGTCTGGTCGAACCCGATTCTGTGGTTCGTCCAGCATGGACTGTACGGCCGCGCACTGTCCCCCGTGATCACGCAGGCCGAGCATGACGCGTTCGAAAACGGCTATGCCGCGGTCAACCAGGTGTACGCGGAGGCGGTCGCCGACGAGGTCCACGCCCGTGGCGGCAAGGCACTGGTCCTGTTGCAGGACTACCACTTCTACCTGGTGGCCGAGCGGGTCCGGGAACTGTGCCCCGACGTGGTGCTGACCCACTTCGTGCACATCCCGTGGCCCAGCCCGGACGAGTGGCGGGTCCTGCCGACCGGCATCCGCGAACGGCTCCTGCGGGGCCTGATGGGCAGCGACGTCGTCGGTTTCCACACCCGGCGCTATGCCCGCAACTTCGTCCTGTGCGCGCAGGAACTACTCGGTCTGGATGTCGACCTGGACAACCTGGAGATCACCATCGGGAACCGGACGGTCCGGGCCCGCTACTACCCGATCTCCGTGGATACCGCCGCGTTGGAGGCGACCCTCACCACCGAGGAGGTCGCCGCGCACGTCGCCATCCTGCGCTACGCATTTCTCGACGGAGACCGCCAACTCGTCCTGCGGGTGGACCGCACCGACCCGAGCAAGAACGTCGTACGTGGCTTCCTCGCCTTCGGCACGCTGCTTGACCAGCATCCGGAGCTTGTCGGGAAGGTCAGTTTCCTGGCCCTGATGCAACCGAGCCGCACCGACGTCCCCGAATACGCCGACTACATCGCGCTGATCGGTGCGGTCGTCGCGGAGATCAACGCCCGGCACACCAAGGATGGGCAGCAACCCATCGATCTGCGGATGGCCGAGGACTTCGCGCTCGCGGTGGCGGCCTACTCGATCTGCGACGTGATCATGGTCAACGCCCTGGCGGACGGGATGAACCTCGTCACCAAGGAGGTCGCCGTGGTCAACCGGCGTGGCGGCGTCCTGACGCTGTCGGAGAACGCCGGCGCCCACGAGGAGCTGGGGGAGTACGCGGTCACCCTGCATCCCTTCGACGTGCAGCAGATGGCGGACGCCCTGTATGAGGCCCTGACCATGCCGGTGGAGGAGCGTTACCGGAGGCTGGCCGCGGCGGCCGAGCAGGTACGCACCCACGACCTGAGCCGCTGGCTCGGCGAGCAGATGGACGATCTCACCCGGCTCTCCGGGCTTTTCTGATGTCCTCTCTGATGTCCTCGGACCCGCCCCACGGCGCCCGTTTCCGGCGCGGTGGGTCCGGGTCCGGGTCCGGGTCCGTATGGTCCCGCACACCCGGACGGGACTCCGCCGCGGCTCGCGGGTAGTCTCTGAATCCGGCAGGGTAACGGTTGTCGATGTTTGGGGAGCGGACGTGGCGAGTTCCGGCGGTCACCACAAGGCGAACACGGGTTCGTGGGCCGCGGTGATTCTGATCATTGCCGGGTTCGCGATCGGTGTCTTCGCGCTTGTTCTCCACTCGGTGTTCCTGTGGATCGTCACCGGCGTGGCGCTGGTTGTCGGAATGATCGCTGCGGCGACCTCCCGGATCATGGAACAGGCGTACTGACCGCGACTGAGGACCACCTGCGCTCCTGACTCGTCGACCACGGGGTCGTCAGTGGCTGGCGGAACCGGCCAGGGAGCGTGGGGTGGCAAAGGACACCAGGCGGGTCGTGCTCGGTCCGAGTTCCGCCCAACGACCTACGGCAAGATCCTCAACCGCCAGTGCCGCGGTGGGAAACGTGGGAATACGTGGACGCTCGCCGACGGGAAGCAGACCCGCGGCAAGCGCATGAATTCCTGGGTTGTGCCCCACGAGCAATACCGTGGGAACGCCGTCGTCGAGTTCACGGAGACGATCGAGGAGATCTGAGACCTCGGCGAGATAAAGCCGGTCCTCGGCCAGTACCGGGATGTCCGGCGGAAGTGCCCCGGCAATGTGCTCGACGGTCTCACGGGTCCGGCGCGCGGACGAACACAGTACGAGATCGGGTACGAGTCGATCCGCGCGCAGGTGCTCCGCGATGAGCCCGCAGGCTGCCCGACCACGTGGCGAGAGCGGCCGGTCGACGTCAGCGGTGGCGCTGTCCGTCCAGTCCGACTTTCCGTGACGCAACAGCAACAGGCGACGCGGAGCCCTCACCGCGCGACCTGCCCGGTCGTGGCGGACACACGCACGCCACGACCGGACGCGGGACGAGCCGACACGCAAGTCCTCCTAGAGGGCCAAAGGCGGCACGATCGTGGTTCTTTCGCGCCGTCCGAGTAGCCCAGGTCCCCGAGTCACTCGGATGGCGACGACACGCAGCCTGCCCATCCTGGACCGGGGCGTCAATGGTTCTTTTCTCACCGCCGCCCCGGTCGCCTCGGGGTGTGGCGTCTGCGGCAGCCCGTGGACGCCACACCCCGAGGCGACAACGGATGCCCCGACGGAGATGGTAAGATCAGTTTGTTGCGTACGTTGAGACCAGGAGGCGATCAGCGAAGGCCAGCGCGTCATCCGGGCTCAGTCGACCACGGGGAACGATGGAATTGCGCTCGTCCGAGGTGAGCCCGCCCCATACTCCGTGCTCTTCCTGACGGAACAGGGCAGTGGCAAGGCAGGCCCGCCGTACCGGACAGCTCGCGCATATTTTGCGGGCTCGGGTTTCGGCTGCCGCCCGCGCCTTGGTGTTGCGGCCGTCCGGTGGGAAGAATGCGTCCGGATCCCCGTCCTGGCAGGCGGCTTCCTGCCGCCAGTATGCGGGCCATCCGGGGCCGTAGGGCTGCGGCGGGAGGTCTCGTCCGGGCAGGACCGGTACTCCGGCGCTCATCGTGTTCCCTCGATCCTGCTCGCATCCGCGTGCAACCTGGATCGGGGGTCCGGAACGGCAGTGCTACCCGCGGGTAGCGAACGGGACTGACTGGGCATACCGTCTCCTGCTGGACATCGCAAATGGCGGACATAACAGGGAGGAGCACCGCGCGGGTGTGTTCTGGAACACATCTGCCCTGCTCGGATGGGACCACGACCGTTGCGGAAGACGGCGACGAGGTTCACCGGCACGGAGTGCGCCACGACAAAGGCGCCCCGCG
Organism: Frankia sp. Cppng1_Ct_nod; assembly: GCF_920656135.1. Taxonomy (NCBI): domain Bacteria; kingdom Bacillati; phylum Actinomycetota; class Actinomycetes; order Frankiales; family Frankiaceae; genus Frankia; species Frankia sp. Cppng1_Ct_nod. The sequence continues at coordinate 70,753 of NZ_CAKKTK010000001.1, forward strand.
CGTTGGAAACGAACCTGTCTCGTCTCGTTAACCGAGGAACGTAGACGGCTCTCGACCGGATAGCAAGGGTTCCGGAACGGTCACGTCCGCGGTTTGTGTCACAGGTCGCATCCATCTGTCCGTAGCGATCCCGTCACTACAATTTTGGAACTATAAGTGATTATTCGATCACTTATAGTAGATAACTTGATTGTACAATCAGCAATAAATGGGGTATTTCGGGGACCTGCATGTCGGTGGTCGACTCAACACCACATCTGTGATGATCATGGTTGTGACGAGGATCACAACCATGATCGTCCGTGTCCGGGTGGAGAGCCGGGTCAGACCCGTCCGACGCGGTAGTCGTCCGTCCAGATCTTCTGGTATTGCACGACGGTGCCGGGCTTGCGGGAGACGATCATCTCGCCGTTTCCGGCGTACAGGCCGTCGTGATATGCCTGTCCCTGATCATTGAGGAAGAAGACCACGTCTCCCGGTCGGGCATTGGCACGGCTGACCGGGGCCAGCGCGTCGAACTGCTCGTAGGTGGTTCGGGGGACCGACACACCCAACTGTGCGAAGACGTACTGGATCAGACCTGAACAATCGAAGACGTCCGGTCCGTCACCGCCGTAGACATAGGGCTTGCCGAGTTGTTGCCGGGCGATTACAATCGCCGCCGCGCCGATCGAATCCGAAGTCGTTATCGGATTCCGTGGTGTCGAGGTACCGAACAGCGCGCCCCAGGTGAGCGGACCGACTATGGCGTCGGTCACCAGGCCTGCCTCGAACTGGAAATCCAGGACGGCGTCTTCGGTCCGTGGTCCGAAGACGCCGTCGGCGGTGATCCCCAGCTGACTCTGGACCTGCGCCACCGCCCGACCCCGGCTGCCCAGGCTCAGCAGCTTACCGGAGTACGCCAACGCGGCCACCGGTACGGTGCGCAGGTCCTGGGTGGCTGCGCTACTCAGGACCGCGCTGGTCGCCGTGGTGCTGATCGCCGCAGTAACCGTGATCGGGCTGCTCGGGAGAGCGGTGGCCGCGGTGGCCGGACGAGGCGTCAGAGCCACCGCGACGGCAACAGCACAGGAGACCGCGGTGACCGTCGGTGGGACCGTACGGCTTGAGATGGACATGCCATCGCCCCTCTGCCGCCGTCCGGGCAGGTGAGCCCGGGTCCCGTCCACGTCGTGTCGCCGGTACGGGGATGCGGACGGGCCTCGGCGGTCATCCCCGTTACTCACCGTCACGGTGAGCGCTCTTACGCTAAGAGACCGGCCGAGAACTTTCAGCGATACTGATTACCTAGGGTGACAGTCTTGGGGTTGCGTTCCGGTCGTCGTCGGAAGACCGCGGCGGGCCCACGCGCGGAAGCCGCCAGCCATATCGGTGGCCCGGTGCAGGCCGAGATCCTGGAGCGAGGCTGCGGCCAGGCTGGACGTGTAGCCCTCCGAGCACACAACGATGACCTGGATGTCGTCGCCGGTCGCCTGGGGCAGCCGCGCGTCCGACGTGGGGTCCAGCCTCCATTCGAGGACATTGCGTTCAATGATCAGGGCTCCGGGGATCTCTCCCTCGGCGGCGCGCTGGGCGGCGGGCCGGATGTCGACCAGGAAGGCGCCGTTCGCGGTGGCTGTCGCTGCCGCGAACGGGTCGAGCCGGTCGAGCCGGGCACGGGCGCGGGCGAGCATCGCCTCGACCCGGCTGCTCATGCCCGGTCCCGTACCCGGACCGGGCCCGGCTGGGTCTCCATCCCGGCGGCAGGGGCCATCGAGTCCGGGTTGTACCGCAGCGGCACCTCCGGCGGGGAGTAGGCGTGGATGGTCGTGGCCGGGCCGGGCCCCGGATTCACCACCCGGTGGATGTGGCTGCGGCCGAAGGTGGCTGACGTTCCCTGCCCGAAGTGTCGTGAACCGCACGGTTGCCACCGCCTGTCGTGGATGACCTCTTCGACACGGCCCTGGGCGACACAGAGCGCGCCCAGGGCGCCGCCATGATCGTGCGTGGCGGTCTCCTGACCGGAGTACCACCCGATCAGCCACACCTCGACCGATCCGGACAGGACGAGACGGGTGTACCAACGTTCGACCGGGTCATGGCGCACGATCGGCGCCCAGATCCCGGACGCGGCGCTCAGAGCTCGGGTCAGTGCCTCCAGAGTGGTCGAAGGGATGGCTTCCCTTTCGTCCCGCAGGAGGAAGTCGGGCACGAGCGTGGTGCCCGCAAGTCTGGGGTGGACGAGCGGCATGGCTGGCTCCGGTGGCGTGTGCGGGGTCCGGGCGGCCTCAGGAATCGCGACAGGATGCGAGGCGATCATGAAGAGCGCGCTTTCGCGCCGATTCGTCCAGGCGGCGGCGAACACGCGCACTGGGACGAGTACTCGGAGCTTCCCGGACAGTCGGAATGAACCGCGCAGTGGTGTCGTGGACCCTCGGTGGCGCGGGTGAACTACGGTCGCGCAGCCTGTGGCGTGTCAGCGCATTGCGCGCGGGTCACGCCTGCCGGTACACGCCGCGCTGATCGCAAGAGCGAGATCGGTGACCCGGTCGCTGTGCAGCAGAACGCGGCGAGATGCCATATCGCTGATCTTACAACGTGTCGGATGCCAGCTCGAAGGGCATGCCGTGGCGGGCTCTCTGCCTGGCCTCGTCCGGGAGCGCGTCGGCGACGAGCAGACGAGGCAACAGCCGAGGCTCGGTGGTCAACGCGCGGAAAACCATCCCGACCGTGACATCATGGTCGGGACGGTGCACGACCGTCACCGGGTCACCGACCTGAATCACCCCTGCTTCGACAACGCGCAGGTAAGCCCCGGGTACCGCCCGGGTAGTGAATGTCTTCACCCATCCTCGTTCGTCGAGCCATCCGGCGAAGGTCCGGCATGGAATGCGGGGGACGGCAGCCTCCAGCACAACGTGTCCGCCGATCTGCCAGCGTTCCCCGATCAGCGCGGCGGTGACGTCGACTCCCATGGTGGTCAGGTTCTCCCCGAACGCCCCACACGGCAGGGGGCGGCCCAACTGCGCGGACCAGGCGTCCAGATCCTCGCGGGCGTAGGCGTAGACGGCCTGGTCATCTCCGCCGTGATGCCTCAGGTCGCAGACCCGGTCACCGACCAGTCCACTTCCGCCGACCCCTTTGGGACCAGGCGCACGCACCTCGACAGGACCTGTCACCGGCCTCTTGTCGATACCGGTCATACCGATCCGTGAGTACTCGGTGGGGCTTTCGGCTCCGAGATTGACCGACAGCAGGAACGGCATGATCAGACGATATCCGGCCACATTATTCCTATGCTGCATGATCGCCGCACAGGCGCTGGTCTCAGCAGCCAGGGATGCACTGCAGGCCGCCGAGACGATGATCGAACGCGAGGAGAAGGAACTGCACGCGCCGACAATGGCGACTGCCATGGCGGCGTTGGACGGCGAACGCCGCACCGCTCGGGTCCTGCTGCGCGCCCTGCCCCACGACCCGGATGCCCCGCCACGTTGACAGCCCTCCACGCGGCTGGGGTGAGGTCGGTGCCATCCGAATGCCATCCGAATGACACCGGACGAAACACCGCGTCCCGCGGAACCGGTATCAGGATTGCGGCAACGGCGGCTTTCTGTCGTACTCCGGTCGCTCCTCTAACAGCGTCCGGGGGTCCATCGGTGCGGCCTGACCGTTGCTGATTCCCGCCCTGGCCTGTTCGATGATCTCCTGGACGTGTCGCTCGATCTGTTCCGCGTCGAGCCCAAGCGCCTTGCCGATGTGGACCGACCACACCTCGGACCGCAGGTTGGTCTCGAAGTCCAGGTCGGCTCGCAGATTCTGCCGCGCCGCTTCGCGGTTCTGGCTCACCATCACGAAGGTGGACAGGAAGATCGCCTCCAGACTGACGATCATCGTGAGCAGCCCGAACGGATACGGGTCGAAAACTTCGGCCTGCCCGAACACGCCCTCGTTCATCAGGACCCAGACACCGAACCAGGCCGCGTGAAGATAAACGAAGGGCAGCGAGCCCGCGAACGACGTGATCGCGTCCGCCGCACGGTCCTGCGACGTACGCATCCGCATGAAGACGATTCGCTCGTTGGGGACCCGGACGTGTAAACGGGGGTGACCGCCTCCAACGGCGCGGCGTGTCTGGTCGTGGCCATCAGCGGGTGAGTTCACGACACTCATGCTGATGGAGCGTCCTCACGGAGGAGCGGCCACCATGTTCTCCCGCAACATGGCCACTGTACGAACGGGTCCAGGCCCGCCATCCTGCCTACGAACTCGACGCGTTGACCGACGCGCTCACCCGTCGGCCGGCTTGCGGCCGACGCCGGCCCACAGCGCCGTCGGGGCGGGATCGTCCGTGCGCCACTGGGTCGCGGGCACCACCCCTGGCTCGAGCAGCTCCCAGCCGTCGAAGAACCGGGTGACCTCAGCGCGGCTACGCATGGTGACCTTCTCCGGCATCATCTGGTTCATGCGGGCCGCGGCAGCACCCGCTCCGGTCGACGGGTTCACGTCGTGGGCCGGATGGGACAGCACCAGGAAACTGCCGGCGGGAAGCGCGGCGGACAGCGTCGCGACGACTCCGTAGGGGTCGTCGGTGTCCGGGACGCAGTGCATGATCGCGACCAGCATCAACGCGACCGGGCGGCGGAAGTCCAGGGTGTCCGCCGCCTTGGCGAGAATGGCGGCCGGTTCGCGGACGTCACCCGAGAGGTAGGCGGTCCTGCCCTCCGCGGTGGTGGTCAGCAGCGCCCGCGCGTGCACCAGGACGATCGGGTCCTTGTCCACGTAGACGATCCGCGAACTGGGGGCGGCGCGCTGCGCGACCTCGTGGGTGTTGTCCGCCGACGGCAGGCCGGTGCCGATGTCCAGGAACTGGCGGATGCCGGCCTCGGCGGCCAGGTAGTTCACCGCCCGGCTGAGGAACGCCCGGTTGGTGCGGACGCTGGCGGTCATGCTGGGCATCGCCGCGATGGCCTGCTCCGCCACCGCGCGGTCCGCGGCGTAGTTGTCCTTCCCACCCAGCCAGTAGTCGTAGATCCGGGCGATGTGCGGGACATCCGGGTTCAGCTCGACCGCCGGCGTGCCGACGGCATCCGGGTCGGGTGCGACCGACTTGAAGTCCCACGACCTGCCACGCTCAGCCACCGGATTGTCCCCTTGTGTGGTAACCGACATTTGTCTGTACAAGCGTAGCGGCTTCAACCGGCGCCAGAGCGGCGCAACCCGGACAGGCCGCCGAGTACGCCGCGGCGTCGGTAACCCATCCCAGTTGGTTCCGCGGCTCCGCCGCCGACGCCGGGGTCATGCCGATCGGCCCGGTCACGCCAGGCACTCCCACCGGCCCCATCGTCGTCAGCATGAAATGACGTCTCCCGTTCGCCGCGTCATGAAGCCGCGGCGACGCCTCGAGTTTTCGTTCTTTCGGACGTGCCAGGTTCTCCTCGCGGCGTCGCTGCGCCTCGACCGCACGATATGGCCGTCGCCCCGCCGTTCCGGTCGATCTCCCGGGATATCGTCGAGTGGTGCCGGCCGAGCATCTGCCCGATGTAGCGCGCCGACTTGTGCCGGCTCAGTTCCCGGGAGATGGTTTCCCGTTCCTCGATTTTCAACAGCTCGTGCCGGGCCATCCACCGTCCAGTCTGTCGACGCTACCGAGATTATCCTATCGGAGCGTCGCTATGACCCTTTGACGCCGCCAGGGAACAGCGGCTCCGCGTTCAGTCTGCTGAACACCGGTATCCGGACAGAAGCACCTTGTTCCGCAATAACCCCTCCGGCAAGGTCGGTCTGTGAATGGTGCTACAGGCCGACCTTGCCGGAGGGGTTGTCCCGGTCGAACAGGCGGCCTGCCCGGACGTAGCTGTCCAGCGAGGTGGATGACCGCCAGCGGCCCTGGCGCATGATCGCTCGGTCTGTGACGCCGGCGCGGGCGGCCGCGGTGGCGAACCCCGACCGCAACGAATGGCCGGCGAAGTCGGCAGGGGACAGGCCGGCCGCGGCGACCCGGCGCTGGACGATCCGGGCCACCGAACCCGGGTAGAGCCGGCCGGAGCTCACTGCGCCATGGCGGTTCACCGCCCGAAACGCCGGCCCGTCGACCAGGCCTGCGGCCTCACGCCATGCAATCCACGACCGGACCGGGCAGGTCGGCCGGTAGGAGCCATAGGCGAGTCCGACGAGTGCACCCGCCCACTCCTGGTCGGTTTTGGAAACGCGGATGGCAAGGACCAGACCGTCGGACGTCTCGGAGATGTCTGCGACGTCGAGGGCCACGAGTTCGCTGCGGCGCAGGCATCCTGCGAAGCCGACAAGCAGCAGCGCCCGGTCCCGGATGTCGGTGAGGCGGTCGCCGTCCATCGCGTCGAGCACGCGGGTCAGCACGCTGGTTTCCAACGCGTGTTTGCGCGCGGGCGCGACACCGTGGGTGCGGCGGATGCCGTCCCAGATCGTTGCCACCTCGACAGATGTTGTCGGGTTGAGGTGGCGGCCGAGCTGGTGCGCCACGGAGATCGCCGCCATCCGACGTCGGATGGTCGCCGGTTTGTATCCGCTGTCGGCGAGCGCCGTCAGATAGCCCGCCACGGTCGCCGGCACCGCCGGCAACGCAGCCAGCGGCGGAGAGTGCTCGATGCACCACGCGGTGAAGTGCCGCAGGTCGCTGTCGTAGGCGCGCCATGTCGAGGAGGCCCGTGCCGCGCGGGCATAGTCGGCCATCCGCTCGATCAGGGCGGGTGACAGCGCAGAGTGCTCTATATCGTCACGGATCGCAACCTCTGAGTCGCCTTCGCTCATGTCCGTCTCTCCCCGTTTCGTCGCTCGTCTGACGCCTGAGAAGTAAAGCTTATCGGGCGTCAGAAGCTGGAACGTTCTGTTCCGAAAATCCAAAACGATACGTAACATGGATACGAAACTATACGTAACATAATGAACGCGGAGGCGGGGATGCGGGGCATCCGTGTCTTCAATCCCGGTGCGGCCACGGTGAAGGGCCGGGCACTACGCCGGGAGGGACGTGCCAGCCTGTGCGTGGACGACGAGAGACCGCCGTTCTCCTTCGTGCTGGTCGAGGGGCCGGTGACCATTTCCGAGGATCCCGCCGAACTGCTGCGGTGGGCGACCGCGATCGGCGGCCGTTACATGGGCACGGACCGCGCTGAGGAGTTCGGCCGGCGCAACGGCGTACCCGGAGAGCTGCTGGTCCGGCTGACCCCGACAAAACTGGTCGCGCAGCGCAACATAGTGGGCTGAACCAGTCAGCATCGGCGACTTGAAGATCGGCCAGCTGATGCCAGCGAGCGGCAAAGGTACCCTCGCGCAGGGCTACCAGCAGGTTGTCCATGTGCCCGTGGAGTTCACCCTGCTGCAGGAGCATGCCGCGTCCATACCGGACGGCCACGTCATCCGGGGCTACCTCCTGGCCCGTAACAGCGATGGCCGGCGCTGGCTCATCGTCGATGAAGGACCCGCCTGACAGCACGACTGTCCGCTTCTTCCTCGACAAATCATGAGAATTGGCCGGGGCGCCGACCTGGAGGTTCTCAGGTTCCATGGACCATCGGAGGTTCCATGGACCATCGGACCTGCCGTCATCCCATCGTCACCGGTTGGTGAAGCAGTCTGGCGAGACGGTCACACTGCTCCGCGATCATGACCTGGTCGCCGCGCGTGTCGAAGTAGACGACAGCCGAGAGGTATTCCAGGGCGAAGACCGCGGCAAGCCGGTCGCGGATATCGGGACGTGCCGTGTCCAGCCCGTATGCCTCACAGAACGCGGTGCTGAGGACTGGGTGCAGCGTCAGCACCGATTCGGTGATCTTGACCATGTCGTAGAGGGGATCGGCGAGCCGTGCCTGCTCCAGGTCGATCGCGGCGGCGAACAGCCCGTCCTGCACCACGATGTTGGCGTCTCGAAGATCGCGGTGGATCAGGGCGACAGGAGCTCCGTCCAGGGCCGGTCGGACGCGCTGCCAGAAATCCTCCAGTTGGATGACCAGCCCCGTGGCGAGGTGCCCACGCTCCGCGCCGTGGCGCAGCTTCGCCGTGAAACGCCGGTCCGCCTTGCCCAGCCAGTCCCGACCCGGCGCCGTGATGCTGTGCATTCTCGATAGCCAGGCACCCAGGTCCCGGCCGAGGCGGGCGGCCTGCTCCGCGCTCCATCCGCTGACCGGTTCGTGGGAGAGGTCGTGGCCGTCGATCCAACGCACAGCGATCAGCCAGCCGGCCGGCGTGCGTGTGGGTGGCACGACGACGTCCTGGTGGGGCAGACCGTGGCTGGACAGCAGGTGCGACGCCGTCCGTGCCACCACCAGTGGCCGCACGTCGGACCGCACCTTGACGACCAGCTCGCCGACCTGCGTCGCGACTCGAAAGGTCCCTCCGCCGTACCCACCGGGCAGAGGCGTGATGCGACCGGCGGCAAGGCCGACGGCGGCGAGAGCGCCGGCCACCGATCGCACCGTCTCCGGGCTGGTCTCAGAACCTGATGAGGAAGTGTCCATTCCCAAGGATCATGGTTGGTGATCAAGCTGTGACCTGGACTCGGACAAGTTCGATGGGAATCCGGCGGGGGCCTGTCCGTGTGTCGTTTTGGCCGCGCCGGCCGGTGTGTTGCGTTCTTCCCAAGGATCATGTTCGTCGGGGTGGTCGTGACCTGGCATGGGACAGGTTCGCTGGGACGTCGGTGGGCGTTTTCTCATCGAAGTTGAGTTTTTCGGTGGCAGGTCGGCGGTCAGGTCGTGGTGTGGGATGCCGAGGCGGCGGGATGCCTCGGCGGGTAGCCGGTCGTGGTGCCGCCAGTGCGTGGACGTGAGCAGGCTGGTCAGGATGACGCTTTCGGGGTAGGTGGCGAGTTCGACGCGCTGGTCGGAGGGGCGGTGGGGATCACCGAAGGGTTCGGTGGGCAGGGCTGCGAGGCGCTGGTTCCAGCGGTGGTGCAGTTCGGGTGGGCTGCTGGTGCGGAACCATTGGAGAGTCAGTCGCGCGGCTTCGGGATAGGCCGGGCTGGTGCCGCGGCGGCCGTGGCGTCGCTGGATCCGGTGGTGGTGCCTGTGCGCGCGGAGCACATCGGGCAGCGGGGAGACGTCGAGCTGGTCACTGCCGGTGAGCCAGCGCCGGTGGCTGGGGCAGAGGTGTTCGTGGTCGGCCGTGCGGCGCAGGACCAGGTTGTGGATCCCGAGGCGGGCCGCGCAGAGGCGGCAGGCCAGTCGGATGACGTGGTGTTGCTCGCTGCCGGGCGGGATGTCCGGGTTCGTGGTGTCGAGGGCGCGCAGTGCGGGCAGGGCGTGCAGGAGGGCGGGGATGGTCCTGCTGGTCAGGGCGGCGAGTCGGGGCAATGCCTCGGGTGGCCAGCCGTCGGTGGTGTCGTCGGCGCGCTGGTAGCGCCGGCCGTGCCCGAGCACGACCGCCAGGGTGGTCACGGTGGTGTGGTTGGCGTCGGCGAGGCGGTGCAGGTAGGAGCCGATCGTCTCGCCGTGCATCGGTGGTGGCGGGATCGGCAGGCTTCGGACGTGGGTCGTCACGCTGTGCGCTTCGGGGTGCCTCGGTGTTTCCGTCGGCGGGTGGGGTTCTGCTGTTCGGCGGCTTCGTCGAGTTCGACGGCGTCCAGCCCAGCGCGTGTGATCTTCTCGGTGCCGGTGAGGATGGCTGTCAGTGCGGCCTCGCGGACGAGGTGGGACAGGCTGCCGATCATTCCGCCGGTGCGTTCGTGCAGGTAGGGGCTGAGTTTCAGCAGCGTTCCGGGCTGGTGGTTGTGCAGGCGCAGCGCGTCTTCGAGGGTGACGACGAGCGCCCGCCAGGCGTCGCGTTCGGGGGCTGTGGCGTGGCGGAACGGGCTGGTGGGGATGAGGCTGTAGCGGCTGGCGATCTGGCCGCCGCGGCGGCCAGCGAACAGGCTGGTGCCCTCTATGTCGACGCCGGCGAGCACGAAGGTCGCGGCGAGGTGCTCGGAGAGGTATTTGATCTGGTCTGATGCTTCCGCGCCGACTCGGGTGCCGATGTCGAGGTTGTGCAGTTCGTCGATGAGCACGAGCCGGCAGCCGAGGGTGGTCAGAAGGTCGCAGACCCTGTTGGTGATGTCGATCTGGTTGAGTCGTGCGGGCAGCGGCAGGCCGAGGAAGCGGGCGAACTCGACGGCGAGCATCTTCGGGGTCGCGGCCGGCGGGACCGTCAGGTAGATCACCGGCAGGCCGCCCGGCGGCAGTTCGCCGCGGCGGCGGGTGAGCTGCTCGTAGTTCTTCCCAAGCTGGGTGATCGCCGTGGTTTTCCCGGTGCCGGCGGCCCCGGAGACGATCAGGCCGCGGCGGGCCGAGTGCTGGCGGCGGTTGAGCTGGATGCGGGCGCGACCGGTCGCGGTGACGTGCCGGATCGTCGGCGTGGACACGATGACGAGCTGGGCGTGGTAGTCCTCGCGAGCCGTGTCGTAGTCCCGCCGCTCGGTCTCGGTCAGCCGCTGCAGGGCCGCGGGGGCGAGCGGGGTCGGCGGCGCGACGAGTTCGTCGACGAACGCGGCCCACCCCTCCTTGGTTGTCAACGGGTGGCCAGCATCGTCCGGGCTGGCCAGCTGGCTCACGGTCAGGCCCCGTCAGTGAAGGCATCGAACACGCCGAAGGCGACGACCGGGGCCGCCGGCTCGTCGGCGGGTTCGTCGGCGTCGGACGTCGCAGGGTCGCCGGCTGGCCGAGGACGTGGCGGCGTGGTGGCGGTCGCGGCGCGGGTGCGTGCCGCGACGCGGCGGTCTGGGCCTGTCGCGGCGCGGGTCAGCAGGTCCTCGACCGCTGCGGCGATGGCCCGTTCGTCGGTGTCGTCCTGGCCGCGGACGGCCAGCAGCGAGCGGGCGTGCCGCCAGGTAAAGTCCGCGAACGGCGCCGAGACCGAGCCCAGCCGGGTCCACGGAACGGTGATCCAGCCACCCTGCCGGGAGTCCCGGACCCAGACGTGAGACAGGTCGTAGGGGTCGTGGTGGACCTCCCAGAGGCCGCCTTTGGTCTCGACGCCTGACGGCTGGCGGCGGTAGGGGCCCAGTTCCGGGCAGTCGTAGGTGCGGTAGTCGATCCGAATGCCGTAGTCGTTGATCTTCCGCCATTCCACCGGCAGCAGCTCGACGTAGTCGTCACCGTCCAGGCAGACAGGCAGATGGCCGGACCGGGCGACCAGCAGCGCGTACGCCTCGTTCGGGGAGAGCGCCCGCCCTGACAGGAACGGGGTACGTAGTCCGTCGTGCGGTCGGGCCTGCCAGCAGGCGATGATCCACTCGGCGAACAGGTCGGCGAGCTCGGGCAGCGTCCAGACGGCCTCGACGTCGGCGCCCCGCTCGGTGACGTTCGACCCGACATAGCCGGCGACGTGCTGGCAGAACAGTGTGTTGATCGAGGAGAAAGTCCGCTCGACGACGCCCTTGTCGGTCGGGGTCGCCGGCCGCGCTGGCTGCACCGAGACACCCAACGTCCGACACGCCGTCAGGAACGTCTCGGAGACGAACACCCTGCCGTGATCGATCACGACCGTCTCCGGGACGATCACCGGTTTCGCCGCGGCGTGCTCAAGGCGCGCGTCGATGCCCATCAGGCGGGCGTGCGGGATCAGCGACGCCGACATCCGCAGCGCGTCGATCCAACCCGGCCGCAGCGGTTCGGGCACCAACATTCGGGCCAGCAGCAGCGCCGCGTCCACCGCCTTCGTCCCCGCCGGCCGTAGCACCGCGGCGCAGATGCTGCGGGTAGCGACATCGACCGCGATCGTCAGCTCGACCCGGCCGGTCACCCCGTCATCGAGGACCGCGAGCACGTCGAGCGGAGTGGTATCGATCTGGACGATCTCCCCAGGCCTCGCCGCCATGGTCGGGGTGAACGGCGCTTCCGGCCGCCGTGCCTGCGACCTGCGGGTGGTCGCCTGCCCGAAGCTGTGCCGCCCCTGGGCAAGGTCGTTGATCAGCCGGTAGAACGTCGACTTCGGTGGCACCGGCACGACGCCTTCGCCGTGCCGTTCCGCCAGGAGTCGTTCGATCTGGCGCATCACCCGGCCGCGGGTGCCAGTCGAGACGTTCTCCTGCGCCGCGAGCACCTCGCGCGCCACGGCGACCAGCCGCTCGTCGCACCGCTCACCCGCCGGCGCCGAGCCGCGGGTCGCCCGGCGATCGACCAGGCCCCAGACTCCCTGCTCCCGCCACCGGGTCCGCATGCGTCGCAGCGTCGCCTCCGACACCGCCGTGCCCCCGGCCGTCAGTTCTGCGGCCTTCGCCGCGATCCGTTCCTGCAGCGTGCGCCAGGCCGGATCAAGCTCTGGACGCGGCCTCGTCCCTTCCGGCGCATCCGGTGGGAGACCGGTCTCCACTTCGGCCAGGTGGCGCTCGAAGAACCGGGCCCGCGCCAAGACACCCTCCGGGACGGTGTCCAACAGCCCGAACGGCGGCAGGCCCGGAGCGTCAGGCCCCGACTCCAGCAGCTCGAAACCCTCGGAACCGACCAGATACGAGAACATCACCAAGGACGCGACCTGCCGCTCGTCGACCAGCGTGACCGTCGTTCCGGCAAGCCCGGCCACCGTCTGCACCCGCCCCTCGGCGCGGACACGGTCGCCGACACGCAAGACCCCCCGCGGCCCACTCATGGCCGCCCGCTTCGGCGCACCAGCGTCCGATCGCTCAGCGGCATGGACAGGTCCGCTGTCAGCCGCCCGGCCCAGAGCAGGTGGAACACCACCGGGAGCACGGCGATCGGATCCCCGACCGTCGCGGCCTGCCCCGTCAACGGCGCCGGCACTGCGAACGCGGCGGCGACCGCGGCAGCCAGACTGGAAGGCTCGCCGAACCGGGGATGTCGGTAGCCAGCCAGCCAGCGCAGGTTGGTCACCCGCGCCCCGTCGAGATAGCCGACCAGCCGATACGACCAGCCGACCTGCTCACACGCCCGTCGCATCGTGGCGAACGACTCCGCCGACCGTGCATCGACCCGGTCGACCGGCCGGCAGTCCACCACCAGCCCGGATCCGTCCGTCGCCCGTGCGAAGTAGTCCGGCGCATGTGACCGCGCGCCGCCCGGCGAACCATCCCGCCGCCACCGCAGCCAGAACGGCTGCGACGCGAACCCCACGACCAGCGGGTCGAAGTCGAGGAGCATCGCATGGTCACGCTCGAGCCAGGACTCGAACCCGACATGGCGCCCCATCGTCGCCGACCAGTACAACCCCGGGAAATGCCGCTGCCCCCGGTAGGACGGAAAGTCCCGAACCGGAGCGACGTCCTCGAACGCGACCGTGCGCACCGACGTCAGCGGCTGGCGCACTTCCCGGGCGCCCTCCACCCACAAGAGCTCGACCTCCCCGACATCCGACGACGTCACACCTTGCGTGTCCATCGCGTCACTCATGGGCGCAACCCTGACACACGCAAGATCCAGTGAGAAAAGCCAGCTCAACCGGGACGTGCAGCGACGACAACAGCGACAGACCGGGCAAAGCCGCCACTCACAGCCCAGATCACCTGGGAATCGACCTGGTCCAACGCGGCTTCGCGAGAAGGTCCCAACCTCGCAGGGAACGGACAGGAAGTCATAGGCATTTTCGCCGAGACGGACCGGCGGATCGACGCAACTTCTCTGAGACAAGAGCACCTTCAGCGAGACCGGACAGTCATGCCCCGACCGCGACCTGTGGCTTCGTGTCAGTCGTGCCAGCCGTGCCGGTGGGCGCGCGGTGGACGCGGCCGATGAACAGCGCGGCTGAAGCGCCGAGCGCGCCGACAATGATCATAAAGATCCAGCCGTGGTCGAACGCGGTGACCGGATGCGTGGGGCTGGGCGTCCCGAGGACGGCTACGAAGATCGAGACTCCGAGGACGAAACCGGTCTGACGCGTCATGGTGAATACCGCCGAGCCGGTGGCGAAGCGTGTCGGGGGCAGGGCGGACGATGCGGCGCTGGCGAGACTCGGTAGGACCAGTCCGACGCCGATGCCGGTGATGAGCAGGCCGGGCAGCATCTCGCCGGCGTAGTTGGGTGACTGGCCGATACGCAGCAGCCACCACAGGCAGCCGAGGCTGAACAGCACGATACCCAGGGTGCCGAGTGTGCGCTGCCCGAAGCGGTTGATGTACCGCCCGGACGTCGCGGCGAAGGCGGCGGCCGTGGCCGGCCCCGGCGTCAGCGAGAGTCCGGCGACGAGGACCGAGTTGTGCCACACCGACGTCATGAACAGCACGTTACCCAGCAGGAAGGCGGCGAAGGCCGCCGAGAAGAACAGGGACGCGACGTTCGCCGCCATGAAAGCCCGGACCCGCAGCATGGCGGGATCGATGACGGGGGACCGATGTGTGCGACAGCGTGCCCAGAATGCCAGCAGGCCGACGGGCGTGCCCGCGAGCGCGGCGATGGTTCGCGCGTCGCTCCATCCCCAGCCAGGAGCCTTGACCAGGCCGAGTGCCAGCACCCCGACGGCCACGATGATCAGCCCGGAGCCGAGCAGGTCAGGACGCTGCTGCGTCTCGTCGCGGCTCTCCCGCAGCAGGCGCATGCCGTACGCCAGCGCGGCAAGTCCGACCGGCACGTTGACCAGGAACACCAGCCGCCAGCTCGCCTGGACCAGAAGCCCGCCGACGGGCGGTCCCGCCGCGGCTGCGAGCCCGCCGATCGCCGCCCAGACACCGATTGCCGCTGGACGCTCGGCCGGCTCGAATTCGGGTAGCAGTAGCGCCAGGGACGTCGGCAGCAGCAGCGCCGCGCCGACAGCCTGCACGACTCGCGCCCCGACCAGTGCCCCGACCGAGGGAGCCGCCCCACAGAGGGCCGAGCCTACGATAAAGATCAACAGGCCGACCAGGAACGCGCGGCGCCGGCCATGCCGGTCGGCCACCCGACCCGCCGAGACCATCAGCGCGGCCAGCACGATCGCATAGGCGTTCAGTACCCACGAGACCGTGGACACGCTCGACCCGCGGAAGTCACCCTCGATCTTCGGGAACGCGACATTCACGATGAACAGGTCGAGGCTGACCATGAAAACCCCGATCGACACCAGCGTCAGGACCTTCCAGCGGCGTGGCACCGGCAACCCCCCCAGGAGGTAGCGTTTTGCAAGCGGATCGGCACCGTAGCAGAGGCTGCTATCGAAATGCAATCAGGTCGGTTAGGATGACCTGGTGCCGTACCGTCCGTTCACAGATCAGAATTGCTCGATCGCGGCAGCGTTGGAGATCGTCGGCGAGCGTTGGACGCTGCTGGTCATGCGCGAGGTTCTCCTCGGCCGCCGCCGGTTCGCCGAGATCAGACGAAACGTCGGGGTCGCGCCCAACATCCTCAGCGATCGCCTGCAGGTGCTCGTCGAGCACGGACTCCTGCGGCGCAGGCGCTACAGCGAGCACCCGGAGTCCTACGAGTACGTTCCGACGCGCAAGGGCGTCGACCTCAACCCGGTGATCATCACCCTGCTGCAGTGGGGCGACCGGTACGCCACGCCGGGCGGACCGCCGCGGGTGCCGGTACACACCACCTGCGGCCACGACGCCGACCCACGACTGCACTGCAGCCACTGCGGCGAGATCATCCAGAACGGCGAGCTGACGGTCAGGCCCGGGCCGGGCGCCACCGCCGGGCAACTCGCCGAAGGCGTCCTACCCAGACCCTGACGGGCTGCTACAGCAGAGATGGCCCGGCGGCTGATCGACAATCTGGGCGCGATCGTCACCGCATGTGCCGAACCGGGACCGTTCATCTATGCCGTTCACTCCAACCAGATCAAGAAAATGGATCTCGGCTAGCCGTGCCCACGTGCCTTCTCTTCTGCCACCATGATGGCCGTAACCGGTCGATGTGAAGAAGAAGAAGAAGGAGAAGGAGGACGGTTGTCACTGAGCCGTCGCGCCCTGCTGGCAGCCGGGACGAGCACCGTCCTTGCCGGTTGTGCCGGCCAGGCACACCCCTCGACCCCTCGGCCGGGGCCTGCTGCCGTACCAGGCTCGAGGTCGGAGGAAACCGGGTCAGGCTCCTCGATCGCCGTCGTGTCCTCGGCCAGCCCGGCGCCAGTAACCGGCGCGGTGACCCGCAACGACATGATCGTCCGCTACGGGCGCATCCGCCCCATCGCCTGGGGCACCGAAGTCCCTGGGGTGACCACGACGCTGCCCACCACCGACAGAGTGATTGCGTTGACCTTCGACGCGTGCGGCGGGCCACACGGCAACGGCTACGACCAGGCGTTGACCGACTTTCTCCGCCGACACGGGGTACCGGCAACCCTGTTCCTCAACTCCCGCTGGATCGACGCCAACCCCCAGGTGTTCCACGATCTCGCCACCGACCCGCTGTTCGAGATCGCCAACCATGGGACGTTCCACCGCCCGCTGTCGGTGTCCGGTCGGTCCGCCTACGGCATCACCGGCACACACAACGTCGGCGAGGTCTTCGACGAGGTCGCCGGGAACCGGGACAAACTCAACGCGCTCCTTGGCCATCCGCCGGGGTTCTTCCGATCAGGTACGGCACACTGCGACGACGTAGCGACACGCATCGTCGCCGATCTCGGTGAACGCGTCGTCAACTTCGACGTCAACGGCGATGCCGGGGCGACCTTCACCCCCGACCAGGTTACGCACGCCGTGCTCACCGCACGGCCCGGATCGGTCGTCATCGGCCACATGAACCACCCGTCCGGCGGCACCGCCCAGGGGATCGCCGCTGCGGTGCCCCGACTGACCGGTTCCGGCTTCCGTTTCGTTCGCCTCTCCGACTGTCCGATCTCCGGCTGTCTGCGCTGAGAACCGGTTGTGGAGAACCGGTCAAGGACACGACCACTGACGGCCGGATCAGTCCGAAAATGACATCGCAGGCCCCGACCATACGCGTACCGGTACTCGTTCCGCGATCGCCACCCGGTCGACCCGACTGCTTACGTAACGCGAAACGCGCAATCAAAGTCGGTGCGTGAGGATGCGGTGACGATTCCGTATCCGGCCGGGATGGAACGGCGCCGATCATTTTGTGACCGGTGTGCGTACGTGCTGTGACCGGTGTGCGTGCGCGCGGGCGCGGTACCGGTCGTGTTTACCACCGTCAACATCGGACGTTTAATGTGCGCCTCTTCACTGCGCGGTGGACTGCCTTGCCTTCTGGACGGGCGATGTGTGTATGGTCTTCGCCGTGCCTTCGACCAGGAAGGCGCCGTCGGACGGCACGCCGAATCCTGCCCCGTCCGACGAACATCAAAAAATGGCAGGAGCGGGGGAACCATTTTTTTGGGCGTCGCAGTCAGGCGTCCTTGGGGTGAAGCCGCGTAGCGCGGCCGGGCGACTTCCCAGTCCGAACCCGACAGCTCACCTCGAAGGCGTGGGGAAGGGCATTTTTATGTCCCGAATCACCATGCGTGCCCGTGCGATGGTTGTTGTCCCGGCGCTTGCTGCCGCTATCGGTGGCGGTGTTGCGATGTCCCAGTCCGCGAGTGCGGCAACACCGGATCAGGTTCTGGCATCCATTTCCCTCTGTGAGTCGGGTGGAAACCCCAACGTGGTGAACTCGATCGGGGCGGGTGGGCTGTTCCAGTTCCTCCCGGACACCTGGCATGGGGTGGGTGGATCAGGTCTGCCGCAGAACGCGAGCGTTGCCGAGCAGTGGCAGCGTGCGCGCATCCTGTACGCGCAGCAGGGCACCAACCCCTGGTACGCATCCAAGCACTGCTGGGGCGGCAGGAGCTGACCCACAGCGCCCGACATGACTCCGGGTATGACAAGTACCCGCGCCGGGCAATGTCCGCCTGGTAGCGCACGGGCCCCGGGCTGGATTCGACTACCGAATCTCGCCCGGGGCCCGGCACGCTGTCATCCGCCGACCGCGACGAAAACGGCACCTGCATATGTCAAAACACCTGTGCCAGAAACACCTGTGCCAGAAGGGTGTACGTCAGGAATGTTCGCGGTCCACCCGACCGGCTGGCGGGCGGGTGCGTTCGAGTTTCAGCGCGACGTCTACCAGATCGCCCCGGTCGAGTGCATCGACCCGGTTAAGATCGATCCATGCGGCCTGGTCGGTGGAACCGCCGATCTCGTGCCGCAACGCGCCGTTGACCACTCGTGCCGTGTAGAAGACTCGAACGGCGTGGTGGTCGGCTTCGACACCGCGCCCACGTGGATACCGCCGCAGGATCGAGTCCACGCCCAGTAACGATTCGATGACGACGTGGTAGCCGGTTTCCTCCTCGACTTCCCGGATCGCCGCGAAGTACGGGTCTTCCCCGTGATCAATACCGCCTCCGGGTAGGGTCCAGACCTTCCCGCTCCTGCCGACAAAACGTGCGAGAAGGATTTTTTCCTCCTGGATGCAGACAGCGTATGCCGCGACCCTCAGCTCCCGTGCGACCCGGTCGCGTCTCCTCATCCACTGCATGCCCACACGCCTTTCCTGATGACAATGACCACCCTCGCCCGCTCAACCGTTGAGCTCATGATGCCGGCAAGGGTGGTAACCCGGGAACCGCCGGTCGGCCGGCCGCGCCATGCGACCGCCCGGATGCCTGGCGAGCGTGTCGACGACGGCTTGGAGGTGCGTGTTCAGGCCGATCCCGGCGCGTGACGCGGCCCTGGCCGACCCCAATCCGGGAGGAGTCGGGGTGGCGGCCAGGGCCAGGCAGCACACCTGATGTTCTAACGTCCGGGAAGAAGCGCGCGACGGCGCCGGGCGATCATGCTTCGGCTGACCAGTGCCATCGCCACCACGGCCACCGCCGGGACAACCGGGAACGATGAGCGCGACCCGGCTACCCCACCCTCACCTGCGGGGACGCCTCCTACCGGTACCGGCATCGTCGTGGCGGACCCATCCAAGGCTGTGGTGTCGGACACCACCCGATACCGGGTGATCATTCCGGCGAGGATGTGGTCGTTGACATGGCAGTGGTAGAGCCAGATGCCGACGTTGTCGGGCACCATGTCCGCCACGGCCATCGTGCCGGGCAGCACACCGACCGTGTCCATGCGCATCCCGCCGACCACCACGTCGTTGCCGTGCCAGTGCGGTGTGTGCAGGTCGGTCTCGGAACCCATACTCATCACGTACCAGCGGACGTGCTGACCCTTCCGCATCGTGATCATCGGTTCGTTGCCGAAGATATAGCCGTTGACACCGTGCGGCTCATTGATCCCGGCGAGCCTCTGGTCGTTCTGCTGCGAGGAGGCAGGCTTTGCGAAACGCTTCAGGTTCTCCTGCAGATACGGGCTTTCGTTCTCGTTCGTGATCGAGAAAAGAGTGACGAGCTCACGGTCGACGTCCTTGGGGCTGCCGTCCGGGCGTGCCATCCCTCTGGCGGTGATGAGCATCGGGCCTATCAGGCCCGCGTTGGTGTCGAAGACCTCGTTGGTATGCGAGTGGTACATCCACATGACCGAGCTGCCGTCATGCGGGCCCGGACCGGCACGGTCGGGCACCAGCCAGGTGTAGGTGCGGATGCCGCCGGTGGCAACGGCATCGTCCATTTTCTCCTCTCCGGAGGTGTTGTCGGCGTACGGTGTGCCCTCGTTGGCCTTCGTGTAGAAGACGCCGTGCGGGTGCACACTGGCCGGGAAGCGGCATCCGTTGCGGAACACCACCTTGATGGTGTCACCGACCTCCGCGTGGATCACCGGGCCGAGAAAACCGAGGTAGGCATCCTGCGCAGGGCGCGGCGCCAGCGCAGCGAAGCCTTCGTCGGTGTAGCCACGGTAGAGACATTTGAGATAGCTTGTCCCGATACGACCCGAGCCGGAGTCGATGTACATTTTCGTAATGGAATCGAACGGCTGGTCGGTGATGTCGTTGCGTCCGTCCGGGGCGTAGTTCCACACCACCTCGTCGGCGCCGATGTAGTAGGTACGCACCTTTCCGGTCGGGTGGAACGGCTCGCCGCCGACGCTGTTCCAGTACGAGTCGTTCGGCGTGCCCGACATGGCCATACCCGACATGTCTGGCATATCGGTTCGCTCTGCCGCGGCGGCGGAGGCGGACCCGGCTGCGGTGAACCCCAAAAGCAGTGTCAGCGCACCCGCGAACACCACTCGCGACGAACGGCGTCTTGTCAACGGGGGCGATGTCGTCGCAGCCCCTGCCCGGCCGGCCGCGCCGGCCTCATTACCTGTGCGCCACATGGCGCGCAACCTGTCAGTCACGGAACGTGACGATAGCTGTCCGCAACTTGTTACGCCTAGTGGAAGTCCACAACCTGCTACACCAAGCAGGAAAGGATGTTCAGGTAGAAGAAGGCACTACACGCTAATAGTAATATCGATGGCCGCAAGGCCGAGATCAAACAGGATCGACACAGGAACACCCGCTTCGTCGGCATGTGTAACCCGGTGGTCGCGAGCTGGAGCCGTTGCCGCCCAGGGATCCCGAGCGATCGCCACCCGACCGTCGGATCGGCGCGGCGGTCAGAAGTTCGGGAGCGTGAACAGAACGTCTATATGATTGCGGCTGGTGCCGATGAGGAAGACTTCGATCTCGTTGACGGGAGGCATCGGCGCCACCATCTCGGTGTTTTCCGTGCCAGTGCGCTCGACCACGATCTCGCCCATTCCTGCTTCCTCCTCCTGCCATCGCGCCTCGGGGAAGCCGGCCACCTTCACTCCGACGCGCTCATGCCTGCGGGTCATTGGGGACAGTGAACCCACAAACCAGCGCGTTGACCGCCGGATGTCGCGCGGACGACCGGCGACCGGATTCTTCACACACCCCTCTCACCGCCGTTGCGGTGGCCGATCGGTTACCGATCGGCCACCACGACTACTCGGACACGTCAGGCCGTGGTGCGCTGGGGCGCACCACTCGGTGGCGCACCTCCCGGTCCTCCACCGGGTCCTCCACTCGGCGGCGCTCCGGTCGGCAAGGTGAGACCACATGCCTTGAGAGCCTTCTGTACCTCCGCATCGTCAGCGGGGTTGTTGCCCGATCCCGCCGACGATCCCGCCGACGGAGCGGCCGACGGCATGGCGGTCGGGGGAGTACCGCCATTACCGCCATTACCCGCGGGAGGGGTCGGCATGGTGATTCCGGCCTTTGCGAGACACTGCTGGATCTGGTCACGATCCGAGGAAGATCCTGAACCGCTCGCGGCGGTGGCGGAACCGGCCGACGTCGTCGACGACGACGTGCCACAGGCTGACAAAACGAGCATCACGCCAAGCCCCAAGGAGGCCAGAGCCAGGGGACGTCTATGCATCGAACAACTCCAGGGTTCGGGCTGAATCGAGGCCCTCGCCCGCCGGCTATCACTGGGAGGAGGGGCCTCTTCAGGTGGTCCGTGTTAGCATAAAGTCCGATTCTTTGAATCACCTGTGAATGTGAAACAGAACAGCGGATGACCTGGGAGCCGTTTGTTGTTGATCTCGGATCTCGTAATCTTCTTCAGTATCCTTTGACAAACCTTAAGAATCTTGTGACCGCTGCTGGCGAAGAGGTCAGGAAGCGACGGTGGACGTCGAGCCGTCGGCCAGGCGGCGCACCAGGTCCGTGTCCGCGGTCCGGCGCAGGATGTACTCGCGGACCTGCCCGGCGGCGGCGTGCACCACTCGCCCGGTGATGTCGCCGGCCCCGGGCGAGGCGAGAAGAACAACCACCCGCGACACATGTTCAGGCGCGAGGTCGAGTCCGGTGGACATGCCGGCGTCAAGCACTCCCGCCGACATACGGGTCCGGGCTCCGGGCGAGACCGCGTTGGCAGTGATGCCGTACGGGGCGCCGTTCTTCGCCGTGGCCATGGTCAGCCCCCAGACTGCCGCCTTGGCGGAGGAATAGGCGATCGAGTCGGCCATCCGCATGTCCAGCGCGGATTCGGAGATGGTATTGATGATCCGTCCGAAAGCCTGGGTACGCATGTACGCGAACGCGGCACGGGTGGTGGCCACACTGCCCTTCACATGGACGTCGAGGACCCGGTCGAGGGAGTCCTCGGCCAGGTCCTCCACGCCCGAGGTGTCCATGATCCCGGCGTTGTTCACCAGGATGTCGATGCGCCCGAAGGTGTCCACCACCCGCCGCACCGCGGCAGCGGCCCCCGCGAAGGTCGAGATGTCGCAGGTGTCTGCCACCGCACGACCCCCCACCGCCGTGATATCGGCGACCACGTCAGCGGCCACCTGCTCACCGCTGGTTCGACCGTCCAGGCTGGCGCCCACATCGTTGACGACCACCGCCGCTCCCTCGGCCGCGAGAAGTCGCGCGTGTGCCGCGCCCAGGCCTCGGCCGGCGCCGGTGACCAGAGCGACCCGTCCCGTCAGCATCTTTCCGTCCTGTCAGCGAATGGTCCTGTCAGCGGACTGTGACGCCTCGGTCAAGGATCAGGTTCTGCCCGGTCACGCTGCCGGAGGCGTCGGAGGCAAGCCACAGCACGGCGTCGGCGATCTCCTCGGCGGTACTTATCGGCGGGTCGAGCAGAGGGTTGTAGCTGGCCATGAACAACGCGGCCCGGCCCGGGTCGGCGAACAGCTCGGGGATGCCTGGATCCTCGCCCATCGCGGTGGTGACCCCACCAGGGCTCACGCAGTTGACCCGGATGCGGTGCTCCGCGAGTTCCACCGCCAGTGCCCGCGTCAGACCGAGGACCCCGTGCTTGCTCGCCACGTAGTGCGCCTCGAAGGGGACCACCTTCACAGAGGCGACGGAACCGATCAGCACCACGGAACCGCCGTTACCCGCCGCCACCATCGCCGGCACCGCCGCGCGCAGAGTGCGCTGGGTGCCGGTCAAATTGACCGAGATCATGTCGTCCCAGTCGGAGTCGGACATCTCCAGGAACGGGCGGAAGTAGGACACGCCAGCGTTGGCGACGATGACGTCGAGACGTCCAAA
Source organism: Frankia sp. Cppng1_Ct_nod (assembly GCF_920656135.1). Taxonomy (NCBI): domain Bacteria; kingdom Bacillati; phylum Actinomycetota; class Actinomycetes; order Frankiales; family Frankiaceae; genus Frankia; species Frankia sp. Cppng1_Ct_nod. Next base: position 93,522 of record NZ_CAKKTK010000001.1, read on the forward strand.
CCGGTCCACCGCCTGGTCGATGACACCACGCAGGGCGCCGGAGTCACGGATGTCGGCCCGGGTGGCCAGCACCGTCGCGCCGGCGTCCGTGGCGAGCCGTTCGGTCTGCGCCAGATCCTCCGGGGTGGCGGACGGATAGCCGGTCGGTGCCACCTTGGCGCAGACGTCCACAAGGATCAGGTCGGCGCCTTCGCCGGCCATCCGCACGGCGTGAGCGCGGCCCTGCCCCCGTGCGGCCCCGGTGATCAGGGCGACCTTGCCTGCCAGAACCGCCATTGTCGCCCTCGATCTTCCAGAGTCGTCGCCTTTGTCAAACTGGTTGTCCTCTTTGTGGGGCTCACGGTACCGCCAACCATCCCGGCTTTACCAGCGGACGATCTCCAGGCGGCTACCCAGTTCGCGGCGGGCACGAATCACCAGGTCCTGATCGGGATTGACCAGAACCGCACGGCGGGCGCCAGCCAACATCGGTAGGTCGGCGGGCGAGTCGCCGTACGCATGGTCCCACGGCGGTAGCACCCCGTAGGCGGCGAGCTGCCGGGGTTTCTCGCGTCCGTAGTTGTGCAGGCTGCCCCGGCCGACCCCGAAGCGACCCCAGCCCAGGCGGGACGCGACCAGTTCGACGTCGGCCAGCCCCAGTGCGTCAAGGACGGCACGGGCCAGATCGTGCTCGCACGCGGTCACGACCACTACTCGCCCGCCCGACCCGCCGTGGCTGCGTGCGGCGGCCACAGCCTCGGGGATCGCGACGCCGTGATCGGCCGCCAGCTCACGGCCGAACGCCTCGGCCTGTGCGCGGAACCGGGCGGGATCCCAGCCGATCAGCGCCAACCTCATGATCAGACGTGTTGCTGTTGGACGCAGCACAGGGATGGCCGTCAGGGGTAGCACAGGCACGACCAGCACCGTGCGCGACAGGGAGCCCGACAGGTGCCGGCGGAGCAGACGGGTGAACGTGTCACCCCGCACCAGGACGCCGTCCAGGTCGAAGAGCGCAACCGTGGTGGCCGCGCGTTCTGCTGTTTCACTCACTCGTGCATCCTTGTTGGCATGGTCGAGGGCACGGCGAACAACGAGACCGAGCCGGTGGCGTGTGCGTATCCAGGATGTGTGCATCCACCGAGCGCACCAGCCGGACCGGGCCGGCCACCGGCGTACTGCGATGATCCCACGCACAACCGGCTGTCGGCCTACCGCCGGCGGCGTGAGCTGTCCATGCAGCCCGGCAACGCGGTGGCCGGAGGACCGGTCGGGCCGGAGCGTGCCGCCGGTGCACGCGCACGGGCTGACGCGCTGGCCGAGCAGATCACGACGCTTGCCGCCGGCCTCACCCGGACCCTGGACGGTTTCGTCCGCGAGATGGCGAACCTCGGCGATGTGGCCGCCACCGAGGCACATGTCGAGACGGTCGAGGCGGAAGCCGCCGAGCGGGTCGCCGAAGCGATCGCCCGTGCGGTCCGCGCCGAACAGGCCGCCCACAGCGCCCACGGCGCGCGGGTCGAGGCGGAGGCTGTCGCGGCCGAAGCGGTCGCCGCCGTTGACCAGCTCGACGAACGGCTTACCCGCCTGCACGCGGAGCGGGACGCCGAGGCCGCGGCCTGGGCTGACACACAGGCGGTGCTCGAAGCCGCCCGAGCCGAGGCCGTGGCCGCAGCCGAGACGGCCCGGCGGGACGCTGACACCCACGTAACCACGGCACGCGGGCAGGCGGCAGAGGAGATCCGCCAGGCCCGCCAGGATGCCGACGCCGTCGTCCGGGCGGCCCGTGACGAGGCCGTGACCGCGCTTGCCGAGGCCAGGAAGGACGCGGCGCAGGTGGCCGCGGCCGCCCATGCCGCCAGGGACTCCGCGTTGACGCGGGCCGATGCCCTGGAGCGCGCCGCGGCGGCGGCCCGGGCGGAGGCCGACCGGCTCCACGCCGATCTGGTGCGGCTGCGGGACAGTACCGACGCCGAGATCGCCCGCATCCACGCTGACGCCGACAGGCGTATCGACGCGGCCAACCGGGTCGGCGAGGAGCGCCAGGCCGTTCTCGTCGAGGCCAGGGCGGATGCTCGTGCTCGCGCCGAACGCGCGGAACGTCAGGCCGACGAACTTGCCTCCGAACTGCGCGCCGTACGGGCCGAACTGGCCGAGCTCCGTGGCCGCCTCGCCGGTGCGGGTCCGATGGATGCCCCAGGTCCGGGGGAACCGGAGGGCGCCGCGGCCGGACAGCCGGTGGATCCACCGGTCGCAGGCATCACCGGTGTGGGCGAACGTCCCGAACCGGGCCACGCGCTCCTGGCCTGACCATGGTCCGGCCTGCCTGTAGTCGACCTTCCAATCACCGAGGCATGAACTGCCAGGAGGATGAATTGCAAAATTTTTCAATTGCTGACATAGTGTGTGCTGCTGACCCGTCGGACGCTACCGATGAAGGGTCAAGGACGCACCGAGGGGAGACCTGCTGACCGAGAAGCAGGAGACCGAGACCATCGGCACGTGATCAGGATGATCGACGGGGCATGGGCCTGCGTACGGCCGCTGCTGCCCACCCGCACCGACTTCACCCCGATGCGTCGGCAGCCACGCCGGGACCTGCTGGCCGGGGTGACGGTCGCAATCGTGGCTTTGCCCCTGGCACTGGGATTCGGGATCTCCTCCGGCCTCGGAGCCGCGGCCGGGCTCGCCACCGCGGTGATCGCCGGCACACTGGCCGCCCTGTTCGGCGGCTCCAACCTGCAGGTGTCCGGGCCGACGGGCGCGATGACCGTGGTTCTCGTCCCCATCGTCCACCAGTACGGCCGTTCCGGAGTCCTCACCGTCGGCCTGCTGGCCGGGGTGTTGCTGATTGCGCTGGCCGTAGCCGGGGCCGGTCGCTACATGCGGTACGTGCCCGCGCCGGTAGTAGAGGGGTTCACTCTCGGTATCGCCTGCGTGATCGCCCTGCAACAGGTACCCGCCGCGCTCGGAGTACCCACCCCGAAGGGGGACAAGGTCGTCGGGGTGGCGTTACGCGCCGTCGAAGAGTTCGCGCGGCATCCGCGGTGGGCCGCAGTCGGTGTTGCCGCCGGGGTCGCCGCGGTCATGCTGGTAGGCGCCCGCCGGCGCCCCACCATCCCATTCTCCCTGCTCGGTGTCGCCTTCGTCACAGTGCTGGCCGAAGCGGTTCACCTGGACGTACGCCGTATCGGCAGTCTCCCGGCCGCGCTGCCCGCACCCACGCTGGGCTTCCTCGACCCGTCCATGCTGATCTCGCTGCTCACCCCGGCGGTGGCGGTGGCGGCCCTGGCCGCGTTGGAGTCCCTGCTGTCAGCCGCCGTCGCCGACGCGATGAGCGTCAACCAGCAGCACGATCCGGACCGGGAACTGTTCGGACAGGGCCTTGCCAACCTCGCGGTCCCGCTGTTCGGCGGGGTACCGGCCACCGCCGCGATCGCCCGCACCGCGGTCAACGTCCGTGCAGGTGCCTACTCCCGACTGGCCGCTCTCACCCACGCGGTCGTCCTGGCCGTCGTCGTCCTCGTCGCGGCACCTCTGGTTGCCCGCATTCCCCTTGCCGCGCTGGCCGGGGTGCTGCTGGCCACCGCGACCCGCATGGTCGAGGTCGGCTCGGTTCGGGCGATGGCCCGTGCCACCCGCGGTGACGGGGTTGTCCTGGCGCTGACCGCGATCGCCACCCTTGCCCTGGACCTGGTCATGGCGGTCATCCTCGGCCTGGCCGTGACCGCGGTGCTGGCCCTGCGTTCGGTCGCCATGAACGCCCGCCTGGTCGAGGTTTCCCTCACCGAGGACCTGCCCGGTGACCATCGCGGCGAAGAGCGTGCCCTGCTGGCAGAACACATCATCGCCTACCGCCTCGACGGCCCGCTGTTCTTCGCCGCAGCCCACCGCTTTCTTCTGGAGCTGACCGGTACCGCCGACGTATCGGTGATCATCCTGCGCATGTCGCGGGTAACCACCATCGACGCCACCGGCGCCCTCGTCCTCAGGGACGCGATCGAGAAACTGGAACACCGCAAGATCACCGTGCTGGTCTCCGGCATTCGTACCGATCATCACCGACCCCTGGACGCACTCGGGGTGATCACCCGACTGCGCCACGACGGGCGGGTGTTCGCCACCACTCCCGAAGCCATCGCCTTTGCCCGCATCCGACTGCACGACGCGGGCCTGCTGCCCGCTGCCCTGACACTTGACCCTGCCGGTAACGGTTAGTTAGCTTTGGTGCGTGTCGGAAGCCTTCTGGACGCCGACAATGGAGGACACACGTGCGTAGCGCCAGGTTTGAGACGGCCGGTGTGCCGGCCTCCCACGCGGCGCAGTCACAGAACTTCACGGCCCGTCGTTACCTCGACACCTGCCGCGTATCCAGCACCGCCTGTCGACGCTGATTTCGGATGCTCCCCGCGGGTGCCGCTGTCGATGACCCGAGCATCCGACATCCCAACCCGGAAACCGGCGGAAAGTAGACGAAAAGCGGCGGAGCGGTTCGCGACCTTCAGCATACTTCGGCAGGAACGGCCCCATGACCAGTACCAGAACCGACAGCCCGGCCCGGCACGCCACCCGCGCTGCCGACGGTTTCGTGCTCCGTGGTGTGCATGCGCTCGACAACCACGGCTATTTCACAGCCCCGGTGGATGTCGCGGTACGCGGCCGGCGTATCACCGCCGTCGGCCCGCATCTTCCCCTGGATTCGACAGCCGTCGACATCGACGCCCACGGGCTGTGGCTGATGCCCGGAGTGATCGACTGCCACGCCCACGTCACCTTCCCGACCTACGACCCGCTGGAGCTGCTGACAACATCGTTGTCCGAACGTTTCCTTGAAACGGCGGCGGCGCTGCGCCGCACCCTCGCCGCCGGAGTGACCTATCTGCGCGACGCCGGCGGCGCGGACGCAGGCGTCCGTGACTCGCTGACCGCCGGGCACGTTCCCGGTCCGCGTCTCGCGGTGTCGGTGATCGGGCTGACCCGGTCGGGTGGCCACGGCGACGGGGCTCTGCTCGGCCCGGGCCTGGAAGCGTCAGCCACCGTCACCGTCCCCGACTATCCCGGCCGGCCCCAGCATGTCGTCGATGGGCCGGAAGGGATGCGCCGAGCTGTCCGCGGGGTTCTGCGGGCCGGCGCCGACTGGGTCCACGTTTTCGCCAGTGGCGGGGTCATGTCGGCCCACCCAGGCGAACCGTTGCCGGAGTTCACCACCGCCGATCTTGCCGTCGCGGTCTCGGAGGCGGCAGCGTTCGGGCGCGGGGTCATGGCGCACGCCTTCGGAGCACCCGCCGTCGGCACGGCGGTGACGGCCGGTGTCCGTTCGATCGAGCATGGGATCGGTCTCACGGAGCGTGAGGCAACGTTGATGGCTCAGCGTGGGGTCACCCTCGTCCCGACCCTCGCGCCTTACCACGAGCTCGCGCACCTGGCCGGATCTGGGTACCTGCCGCAGTGGGCCGCCGACCGCGCGCTTGCGACCGAGGCGCTGCTGGCCGACACGATCGCCGTCGCCCGTGACGCGGGGGTCGCCATCGCTTTGGGCAGCGACTGCCGCCACCGTGACCGTCATGGCGGCAACCTGGCCGAGATCACTCATCTGCACCGGGACGGGTTGTCGGTCCCCGAAGCACTGCTCGCCGCAACGATCAACGGTGCCCGGTTGTGCGGCGTAGCCGACCGCATCGGCCGCATCGCGCCAGGTTACGAGTTCGACGCGCTCCTCCTCGACGAGGACCCGGGTGACCTGTCGTTGTTCGAGCGGCCAGGGTCGGTCACCGGTGTCTTCCTCGGTGGCGTTCCCGTGGTGCCGCATGCCCGCATGCCCCTTGCCGGGACCTCCGCCACCGTGCCCACGGGCATGCCGACCGGCGCCCGACCGTTCGCGGCGCGCGGTCCGTCCGGGGCCTCCGACGAGGTGAGGCCCAACGAACCCGGCCACGCGACGTCCTAGTACACCGGAACAAAAGACGGGAGTTTGGAGCACCCTATTGTCGGGCGCTCCGAACTCCGGAAAACCCCGAAAGAGCCGATGTCACGTATTTCTTCTTTGTCGGCGATATAACGATATTTTCTCGACATTGTCACCGTCGCGGCGCCGGTGTGCAAGCGCGTCACGACGGGTTATCGTGATTTCGAGCTCTCGCGGAACCCACGAATGCGAGGGCGCGAACGCGATCAGCGTCAGTGGCTGCGGTGACCCGCACCGCGCCAACGTCGAGGAGGCTTCCGTGCAGCACGCCGAAATGATCAGCGAGGACACCCGTCGGGCGATCGACAACTGCATGTCCTGTTCATCCATGTGCGAGGAGACCATCGCCTACTGTATGGACATGCCCGGCACGATGATGGATGCGATGAACATGCGTACCCTGATGGACTGCGCGGCTATCACGAAGGTCTGCGCGGACATGATGTGTCGCATGTCGCCGATGCAGAAGGAAATGTGCGCCATGTGTGCACGGATGTGCATGATGTGCGCCGAGATGTGCATGAAGATGCCCGGCGACGCGCAGATGATGAAGCTGGCCGAAGCCTGCCGGGCGTGCGCCAACTCCTGCCAGACCATGGCCGGTGCCGCGGCCTGAGCGCGCTCCTTCCCGGCGGAGGCGGGACGGCTACACGACGGTCGCCCCGCCGACCGGATCAGGTGGGTAGGTAGCCGGGTAGGCCGCCCGCGCGGCGCGGGCGGCGCAATACCACTCGCCGGGACCCGTCGGGCAACAGGCGCAGCCGCTCCAGTTCCCAGTCACCGAACTCGGCGTGCAAGGTGAGCACTGTCAGGGCCTGCATCCGGTCGGTGCCCGGCGGCAGGTACAACCGCTGGTACTCCACGTCCATGACGCCACCGTAACGACGAGGTGGACAGCAGGAGCGGGGAACCCGCGGTTTTCTGCCCGCCGCGAACTACGAACCACAATGTGGTTACGGTACGTAGAGGCCGAGGAATGCCAAAGACGCGTAGACCACCATCATGGCGACGCACACCGCGAGGACTCCACGCAATACTTCGTCGCGGCGAGTCATGGCGGCTGCGACGAGAAGGAACGGGAACGTGCCGAAGGCATACCGTTCGCTCGAGTCGAGGTTGCTGCCGGTGAGCACCGCGGCAATGCTGACCGTCGCCCACACCGTGTACGACGACGGGAGCGTCCGTGCCATCACGACCACCAGCACGACGAACAGCCCGAGCCAGGGGACGTGCAGGCCGGTACCCACATCACCGTGGATGATGCCCCGCGCCGCATGCCAGACCACCGCGGCAGGGTTCGACGACCTCCCATGCAACGACTCCTGCCGTTGAACCCGGACCGGTAGGAGAGCGTCCCCATAGGCGATCCGAGTCCACAGCAAGAACACCGCGAGGCCCGCGGCCGGCGAGACAACAACCATCCCGCGGCGCAGCCGGTCGGTTGCCCCGGCGGCCCCGATCCCACGGAAGGCCTCGACCGCCATCGGTGCGACCAGCAGGATGCCGACGGGCCGGCACAGCCCGGCGAGTAGTCCGCAGGCGCCGGCAAGCTCCCACCGGCGGGTGCGGATGCCGGCGAACACCCCGACAGCCAGCAGCCCCCACAGCGCCTCGGTGTAGCCCATGACCAGGACGAACGCGGGCGGGGCTAACGAGGCGAGCCACACCGTGCGGGAGACCGCCGCCGCATCGAAGCCTTCCGCTCGAGCCAGCCAGGCGAGCCCCGCGACAAAGACGAACGCGATCACGTTCACCAGGACGACCAGCGTGACACCGGTGTGCGCGCCCAGACCGGGAAGCACCGCGATCGTTCTGGCCAGCAGCGGAAGCAGCGGGAAGAACCGCAGCCCCTGCTCGCCGACCCCGGCGTAGCCGTGCTCGGCGATGGCCGAATACCAGCCTGCGTCCCAGCCGAGCAGTCCCGTCAGCCTGGGCGGCGCACCCCCGCTCGGATGCGCGCCGGCAAACCGCCCGATGATGTAACGGGCCAGGGCGTAGGCGGCTGCGGTGACGATACGTGCGGTCAGCCACGCGATGGCGATGTCACGCAGGGGCAGTGTGCGCCATCCGCGACGCTCTGCCGCATCCCGGGGATCGCCGCAGAGA
>NZ_CAKKTK010000001.1:101994-184961 GCF_920656135.1 Frankia sp. Cppng1_Ct_nod
CGGGACGCCGCCGTACCAGCACCGGTCATGGTCCGGTTCCAGCCCTAGGGCTGGAACCGCAGCAGGGTGAAGTTCTCCCACACCCTGGCCGGCATGCCCTGCTTCATGACCTCATCAGCCCGCGGACGCGCGTCCACCAGTCGTCCACGCACCTGGGTGCACAAGGTCTCATACGTCCGGTAGGCACCTGACCCGGCCATGAAGACGGTGTGGCCCGGACCGGCTTCCGCGAGTGCCCGGTCAGCGAGAATCACGCCGTTGGCGTTGGAGTTGCGATTCTCGTAGTCCGTCCAGTCCACCCGGTCCGGCGGCGCGTAGGTCGGGACCACATAGGTGTGCATCCACGACGGCACCGTGCGCGCGAGCCCCGGCCCGAGCTGGTCCGGACAGACCAGCAGCACGTCACCCGGATGACCGAGGCGCTCCAGTACGGATGCCGTCTCACCCGCCTGCGTTCGGGTCCGTGACAGATCGCCGTAGCCACCGACGAGCCCGAGGACGGCGCACACCAGCACAACCCCGCGGAACAGGCGGGTGTCCGCGACGAGGGTCGCCCCGAGACCGATGACCAGCAGGAACGGGACGAAGGCCGTGGCCGTGTAACGGTCGGCCCAGGCGTTGCCCACCACCTTGCCCGCCGTGACGGCGACGAACAGCGTCACCGTTGCCAGGAAGAACAGCGTACGGCCCGGCTCCAGGCCCTTCAGGTCGATCATCACGTAGCGGCCGTCGACCGCCCGGCCGGCAATCCCGGCCGCGGCGAGTCCCGTGATGAGGAACAGCAGCAACCGTCCCTGGGTGGTCGGACCGCCCGCCCACTGCCCGTAGGCATGCGCGATCGCCGCGAACGAAGCCGGCTCACCCCACGGCGTACCGGTGTGCGCCAGTTGGTAGAAGAAGCCGCCGAGCCACGGTGCGAACACCAGCCCGCCGGCCGCAATACCGCCGAGCGCCGCGAGTGGACCCCTCGTGCCCCACCCCGGACGCGGTCGCAGCACGACGAGCAGCAACCAGCCGGCAACCGTGAGCAGCAGGTAGAAGCACCAGTAGTGGGTCAACGCCAGCATCCCGGCGCACAATGCCACCGCGATGACCGAACCGGTTGACCGCCGCCGCAGCGTGGCCTCGAGCGCCAGCCCCCCGGCCGCGGTTAGCAGCACCACCAGGCTGTACATCCGGGTCTCGGTCGCGAAGTACAACGCGAACGGCGACGTGAGATACAGCACCACCGCCACCCGGGCGCCACGTTCGCCGACCACCCGGCGCGCCAGCAGGTACAACGGCACGGCTGCGGCAAGGTTGATCAGCGCTGACAGTGCGCGCACCGCGAAAGTGCCCGCTCCGAACAGCGTGATCCAACCGTGCAACAACAGGTAGTAAAGCGGCGGTGAGCCGTCCTGGCGAAGCCCGTCGAACAGCGTTGTAGCGGGTCCGGTCAGCGGAAGCCGCGCAATCGCGACACTCTGCGCCTCGTCCAGCCACAACGCCTGACGTGCGGAAAAACGCACCACCACGGCCGCGGCAACCAGAACAAAAACGGTCGCCTTGAAGGCTTTAGTGGCCCGGTCCCCCCGGACCGGGATTTCTTCGGCCGAGCCGGGGATGTTCTCCACCGGCCGAACCGCGACGTCGGTCACGGTCAGTCCCCTCCCCTTCCCGTGACCCGCTAGAGCGACATTTTGCTCGTGTAACCGGGAGAGACTTCCTCGTGGTAGTCCTCCTCGACGTTGACACCCCAGACATCGTGGCTGGCACCGTCAATCATGTTCTGAACGGTCAACAGTGCGGTGTACATCGAATGGTCCTGGTTGTTGTACCGGTGCATGCCGTTGCGCCCGACCGGGTGCACGTTCGGCGCGACCTCGGCCAGCCATCCGCGCATGATGTCCACGTTCTTCTTGTAATGCGCGTCGTAGAACGGGTATGCCTTCGGCATCCGGACGACAAAACCGCGCTCCACCTGGTCGGCCGGAACCAGACCCAACTGGGCCAGTTCCTTGGACGCGAGTGCGATCAGGTCGTCATCCGGCATCGACCAGGTTTCGTCGCCCTCGAAGACGAAGTACTCCATACCGAGGCAGGTGCGTCCCTCCTTCACCAGGAACGGCGACCACGACGCAAAGTTCTGGATGCGCCCGACCTGCAGTTCGGGGGAGTGGACGTAAATCCAGTTGTCAGGGAACCCGGCCGACTCGGGCACCACCAGGGCGACGGTGAGGAAATCGCGGTAGCTCAGGGCGTTCGCCGCCGCCAGCACATGCGCCGGAGCCGGCGGGTCCATCACACGGATGAGGGAGGAGAACGACATCGACGACACGATCTGGTCGGCCTCGTACCGGTGCTCGGTACCGATATCGGTCCGGGAGGGCTCCGGGGCACCCGCACCGGGACCGTACCCGCCCGTGACCACGGTCGTCACACCGGTGGCCTGGCCATCCGCGTGGTGGATCCTGCGGACCTTCTCCTCGAAGACAATCTTTCCGCCGCGGTCGACGATCTTGTCCGCCGCGGTTTCCCACATCATTCCCGGCCCGAACTTCGGGTACTGGAATTCCTCGATGAGGGACGCTATGTCCTTTTGGTTCCGCTTCGGCATGACAGCGTTCATGATGGCGTTCATCAATGACAGGTTCTTGATACGCTGCGCGGCCCAGTCGGCCTCGATCGTGTTCGCGGGCACACCCCACACCTTCTCGGTGTAGGTCTTGAAGAAGATCCCGTAGAGACGCCAGCCGAAGCGTGACGCGACCCACCCCTCGAATTTCGTCTGGTCCTTCGGCGGCCGGACCCTCGCCCAGAAGTACGAAAGGATGCATCGCGCCGCCTCGACCACACCGAGTCCACGCAGGGCGTTGCCCGCACGCAGGGGGTAATCGAATAGTTTCCCGTTGTACATGATGCGGCTCGACCGCGGGCGCATCAGAAAGTCCTCGTCCGGCAGAATCTCGTGCCAGAGAGCCTCGACCTCGGGCACCTTGGTGAAGAAGCGGTGCCCACCGATGTCGAAGCGCCAGCCTTCACGCTGCGCAGTCCGACTGATACCCCCCACCACCGAGTCACCCTCAAGGACCGTCACGGGTACGTCCCGTTTCACCAGCTCCCAGCCAGCTGTAAGACCTGCCGGTCCGGCTCCGATAACGACGACCTCGGGCTTTTCGGCCACTGTGCCTGACCTCTCCTCAACTTCGCACGCGATGGTCATCCGCGCGACACACTAAGAAGCCGGTGGACAAAATCCGGCTTGGCTTCTCAGTCTGGCATGAGCCGGATGGAGGCCTGCCCGCACCCCCTGACGATTGCGACACCGCGATGCTCGCGAACGGGCACCATGGGCGCGCCGGAGGCCCACGCGGACCCTCTGGCATGGTGCACGTCATGGCTGTGTCCCTACCCGACCGGGCAGACAATTCCGCGGCCGCGGCCGGGCGGGCGTCACGAGATCACCCGAATCGGGGGACGGGTGGCCTGCTGCTGGCCGGCTGGTGCGCCGTGGCCGTGGGTATCGCCGCGGGCGACGGGCGGGGCCCCTGGCCACTGCCGTTCATCGTGATCGGCTGGGCCGCGGTACTGCTCGCGGTGGGCACCCAGGCCGGCCGGGGTGCCCTCGCCAACCGCATCCGGGCGCGCATGAGCCGCACGCCCACAACCGCCTGGACGGCACTGGCCGTGGTCGTCGCGGTCGGGGTGGCCCTACGACCCCGTTACTACGCGGCTGGGCCATGGGCGGACATCTCCGACCTGCTCGGCGTGACCGCCGGACTGCTGACCGCCGCCTCGGTCCTGCGCTGGCAGCATCCACCGGCCGGACCCCGATGGGCCGCAGCCCGCTGGCTGGTGTCGCCGGCATGTTTCTGGCCGATCGTCGGTCTTGCGACCGGCGCCGGGATCGCGATGGTGCTCGCCGCGCCGCAGCCGCGGATCGACGTCTTCCACCTGCTGCAGGTCTCAGGTCGGGGCCTTGTCGAGGGCTCCGACATGTACCGGCAGCAGTGGGCGCGAAGCCGCGCCGACTACCCGGTCCGCGGGTTGTTCGACGTCTACCCTTACCTGCCGGGAACGACGCTGGCGCTCGTCCCGTTCCGGCTCGGGCTCGGGGACGTCCGTTACGGCCTGCTGCTCGCGCTCGTGCTGGCCGCCATGACCGTTCGCCGGGCTGCCCGCGGTGCGCTCACGGAAGGGGTGGGCATCCCGGCGGCGCTGCCGCTGGTCATACTGGTTTTCCCCGGGTCCATGTACGCGCTCCAGCAGTCCTGGACCGAACCGCTGCTCATCGCATGCCTCGCTGGGATGGTGTGGGCGGTGGCTTCGGGCCGGACCCGATGGGCGATCGTCCTGTTCGCCGCCGCCCTTGCGAGCAAGCAGCACATGGCACTGCTGGTGCCGATCGCCGCGGCATGGCCTGCCTTCGGCCCGAGACGGGCGTTCGCGTCCGTGGGTATCGCGGTTGCGGTGGTCCTCCCCTGGGTGCTGGCCGGCCCGTCGGACTTCTGGCACGACGCGGTGATGACCAACCTTCGCTACCCCGTCCGGGGGGATTCCCTGTCCGTGCCCGGAGTGCTGGCCCACGCCGGCGTCACGACGGGGTTCGCGCCGATGGCGGTCGCCCTCGGGTTCGCCTACTGGCTCGCCTGGCGGGTACGCGTGGACGCGGCGGGATTCTGCGCGGGCGCGGCCGCGGTGCTGCTCACCCTCGACGTCATGAACAAACAGTCGTACTTCAACCACTACACGCTACCGATGGCGCTGCTGGTGATGACGCTCGCTCTCGGTTCCGGTTCCGGTTCCGAGCTCGGAACCGGAACCGGAGGCTAACGCAGCGTGGAGAAGCGCTCCAGCGACGCGCCCTCGAAGACCCTGCGGCGATCAACCTGGACGGTCCGGTCGCGCAGCACCGCAAGCTGGTCGGACACGACCGCGCAGGCCCCTTCCAGGGTCTTGTAACCGTCCGCCCGGACCAGGAAGACGGCATGGCCGGGTCCGGCCATCGTGTTCACCCGGGCTGCGAAGTCCGCGCCGCTCGCCCGCCGCATCCGCACCGCGTAGTCGAACCAGTCGACCAGCGCCGGACCGCTCGGGTCGGCGTAGACGACCTGTTGGACGTCGAGGTCGCCACGGCGTTCGATGGCCCGGTACACCGCCGGACCCAGCTGGTCCGGACAGTAGGCGACCACGTCGCCCGGGCGGGCCAGCGCGGAGATCCTGTTCGCGATCTCCGCGGCCTGGGTGCGTTCCTGGCGTGCCATGTTCCAGCCACCGGACAGCCCGGTCACACAGATGACCAGACCGACCGCGACACGTGCCCGTCCGGGAAGCAACCCAATGCCGAGCGCGGCGAGCAGCAGGAAGGCCGGCAACGAAATTCCGGTATAACGTTCCGTAAAGGCGCTACCACCAAAAGTGTTGATAAGGTAGGCGAGGACAAGCGGGACCAGCCACAACGCGGCCAGGTACCGTCCGGGCACCCGTCCACGGGGGACGAGGTGCAGTCCGTCGTCCTGCGGTCGACCGGTGAGCCCGATCAGGGCCACCGCGAGGAGAACCACCCCGAGCAGCGCGCCCGTCGACGTCGGCCCGGCCCAGTCGAACACCGTGTCCAGCAGTACCTGTGCCTGTACCCGCGCTGCCCACGGCGTCCCCGTGTGCAACATCTGGAAGAGGAAGGACGGCATCCACGGCGCGAACGCAAAGGCCGAGGCGGCCATCGCCGCCAGCGCCGAACCCGCCGAACGGCGGTAGCGAGAGCGCCGACGCGCCTGCACGGCCAGGAACACCGCAACCGTTCCGACCAGCAGGAACGTCCAGTAGTGGGTGTAGACCAGCGCCGAGGTGGCAACCGTGAGTACCACCAGCCGGCCACGCGAGGGCTGCTCAAGCGCCCGGACGAGCGCCAACCCGAACAGCAGCACCAGCAGGACGACGAGCGAGTACATCCGGGTCTCGCTGCCGTACCGGATCGCGTAGGGCGAGCACGCGAACAGCAGGAGCGCCGCCGTCCCCACCCGCCCGGGGGTGCTGGCGTCACCGCTGCCGGACGTCGCCGCGACGCGCCCGACGCGGCGGCCGGCGATCCAGGCGACCGGCAGCGTGGCCAGCGACAGCAGGCCCGACAGCGCCCGGACCGCCACGTCACCGGTTCCGAACAGCCGGATCCATCCGTGCAGCAGCAGGTAGTACAGGGGCGGCGAACCGTCGTGCCGCAGAGCGTCGAGCAGCCCACCGACCGGTCTGCGGGCGATGTCGACGGTCAGTGACTCGTCCAGCCACAGGTGACTCGGGGTGGCGAAACGCAGACAGGCACCGGTCACGATCGCCGCCACGGTGCCGGCGATCAGCAGCCGGCGGGTCCATGCTCCCCGCCGGGATGCTCCCGCGGGCAGCTCCGAGCGCATCCCGACGCCGTCAGGGTCGAAAGGGGGCCGGATCTGCGTCCCCGCGGGGTCGACCGGCACGACAGCGGCCACAGCCGTCCTCGTGGCCGCTGTCGTCCCGACGGACGCGGATGCGGGTAGGTCCGCCACCGGACTCCCAGAATGGTCGGCGCTCACCACCGAGACGGTACCCACCACCTCACTGCACCGACGGAGTCACTCCGTCCACGGCCCGTGTCAGCCGGTCGCCCCACCCTCGGCGTCGTCGATATCGGTGTCGTCGTCGATATCGATATCGGTGTCGGTGTCGTCGTCGGGTTCGGGCTGGATCTCCTGGGCGAGCAGGAACGGCAGAAGCGTGCAGCGCTGCCGACCACCGGCCTGGCGCACGGCGCCTCGCAGCGCCGGGCCGCCTACCGACACCACCGACAGATGCCGCTGAGCCCGGGTCAACGCGGTGTAGATCAGCGGGCGGGTCAGCATCCGTCCGGCCTCCGGTGGGAACACCGCCACCACCGCCGGCCACTCGCTGCCCTGAGCGCGGTGGACCGTGACCGCCCAGCCGTGCCGCAGGTCCGGAACGGCCCCGCCGGGGACCTCGACATCCCCGCCGGGGAAGGCCACGGTGAGCGCACCCCTGTCACCGATGGCGCGCACCACCCCGATCTCCCCGTTCGCGAACCCGTCATCGAGATGGTTCGCGGTAGCCACCACCCTGTCCCCGACGTCGAAGCCGCCGTGTGCCCCGTCTCCGGGGTTGAGCGCCTTCTTCAGCGCGGAGTTCAACGCGGCCGTCCCGGCGGGACCGCCGTGCACAGGTGTGACGACCTGCACATCCGCGACGGGTATGCCCAACACCCGGGGGATGGAGTCGGTGACGAGCTGGACGACGCGGTGCGCCGCCTCGCCCGCGCCACGGGCGGGAACCACCACCACCTCCCGGTCCGACCCGGACGGCGGTGGTGGCAGTTCACCGGCGCGCACCGCCATCGCGAGCGTCGCGATCCCGCCGCCCTCGGACTGCCGGTAGAGCCGCCGCAGCTCGGTGACGGGTGCCACCCCGGACGCGAGCAGGTCGGCGAGCACGCGGCCCGGACCGATGCTGGGCAGCTGCGCGGGATCCCCGACGAGCAGCAGATGGGTACCGTCCGCACAGGCATCCAGCAGGGCGGCGGCAAGCTGCGCGTCCAACATGGAGACCTCGTCGACCACGACCAGGTCCGCCTCGATCGGGTTGTCCGCGTCACGCGCGAAGCTCCCCGACGTTCCCTGCGCCTGCAGCAGCCGGTGCAACGTGCTGGCCGGCCACTCGCACAGTTCCTCCAGGCGCTTGGCCGCCCGTCCGGTCGGAGCGGCCAGGGCGATCTGCGCGCCGGCGGCACGAGCGAGGCGCACGACCGCGGCGACCGTCCGGCTCTTGCCCGTCCCCGGCCCGCCGGTGAGCATGCTCACCCCGACGTCGAGAGCGGTGCGGGCCGCGTGCAGCTGGGTCTCGTCGAGACCGGCCAGGACGGCGGCGATGTCGCCGTCCGCGCTGTCGCCGCCCGTGTCCTCGGCCGCGGCGGAAACGCCCTGCACGCTCTCGGTACCGGCCTGTCCTGTGCCATCGCCGGGCCCGGCGACACCATCAAGATCGTCGAACATGCCGGGGAAGTCGTCCTGATCCGCCGCGGACGCCGCCGGTGGCGCCGGGACGGCCGACCGCTTCGGCCGTACGGACCCCGGACGCAGCGGCTCGGCGATGGCCAGCAGCCGTGCGATCCCCTCGGCCAGGGTCTGCTCCGCCATCGCGTACCGGTCGAGGGCTGCCAGCTCGCCGTTGACGATGACCTGGCCTTCCTCCACCGCGGTCCGCAACGCCGCCACCGGATCGGCAACCCCGTCCCGGGCCGCGGCCCGCAGCAGTGTCTCCAGCGGCGCCGCGGTGTCCCCGAAACGGGACGCGGCCCGGCCGAGCAGGTACATCACCACCGCGGGACCGCGCCGGGCGTCATCGCGTCCGGCGCCCATCACCCGGGCGAGCCGATCGGCCTGGGCGAGTTCGGCCTCACCCGCGGCGAGCAGCGCCCACGGGTCGGCGCGCAGCGCGTCGGCGACTCCCGGCCCGAGCTCGTCCACCAGCCTGCGCACCAGGCGCGCCGGCAGGTCGGCCGCGACGAGCAGCTCCGCCGCGGTGTAGGCACCGGAGGCTGCGGCGAAGGAGTCGACCAGCCGCCGGGCCCGGACGGGGGAGACCCCCTGGATGGCTGCCAGGCGGGTCACCTCGACATCGGACGGCGTGCGGATCCCGGACTCCGGCAGGCGCGCGGCGGTCGTGCGGCCCAGTCCCGGCCACAGCCCGGCGGCACAGAACGCGCCGAACACGGCAGCCTGGTCGGCCAAGGGCGTCTCGTCGGTGATGGTGGTCTCGGCCGGCATGCCGGAAGCCTAGCCATCGCCGGCGCCTCGGCCGGCGGCGTCCGTGCGGCGACGAACAGCGGTACCACACAAGGCGACGAAAGATCACGTCTTGTGTCCGGTTAGGGTTGCGA
This sequence comes from Frankia sp. Cppng1_Ct_nod, assembly GCF_920656135.1. NCBI lineage: Bacteria > Bacillati > Actinomycetota > Actinomycetes > Frankiales > Frankiaceae > Frankia > Frankia sp. Cppng1_Ct_nod. The sequence goes on from NZ_CAKKTK010000001.1 coordinate 110,894, forward strand.
CGCAACGCATCAGTCTCCGGGGGAGTACGCGGCCGGTGAGTACACGACGCAACGCCCGCCACCGTGAGATCGCACCAGTCGGTACGGCTGGTGTTCCGATCACCCGAGCTGGTCTCGTTGTGTCCATGGCTGTGCTGACAGCCGCGTCCGGCGTTCATGATTCGGCGCCATGTCCAGAAGGGGGCTGTTGTTGAACGCCCTGGAAGCGGTCGTACTGGGCACTGTGCAGGGATTGACCGAATTCCTGCCGATCTCCAGCACGGCCCATCTTCGGATCGTCCCGGCGTTTCTCGACTGGGAGGATCCCGGCGCGGCGTTCACCGCGGTTACCCAGCTCGGAACCATGGCCGCGGTCCTGATCTACTTCCGCAGCGATCTGGGTCGGATCGCGGTGGCGTGGGCCAGGGGTCTTCGGGACCCGCAGGTGCGCCGCACGCTCGATTCCCGCCTCGGTTGGTATATCGGGCTGGGCACGATCCCGATCGGCCTTGCCGGCCTCGCCTTCCAGGACCAGATCGAGACGGGCGCCCGCAACCTATGGGTGATCGGATCGGCGATGATCACGCTTGGTCTCGCGCTGCTCTACGCCGAGAGGAAGGCCACCCGCAAGCGGACCGTCGGCGACATCGGGCCGAAGGACGCGGCCATCATCGGCTGCGCCCAGGCCTGTGCGCTCATCCCGGGGGTGTCCCGGTCGGGCTCGACGATGACCGCCGGGCTCCTGATCGGGCTCACCCGCGAGGCGGCCGCGCGGTACTCCTTTTTGCTGTCGATCCCGGCCGTCGTGCTGTCCGGTCTCCTGGAGCTCGGCAAGATCGGCGACGGCGGCGGTGTGGGAGCGGCTCCGACCTTTCTCGCCACCGTCCTCGCGTTCATCGTCGGATATGCCTCCATCGCAGGCCTCCTGAAGTTCCTCGCCCACCACAGCACCATGGTGTTCGTCGCATACCGGGTGGCGCTCGGTAGCCTGGTGCTGCTGCTCGTGGCCTCCGGTGTCATCGCGGCCACGCCGTGACGCCCGGCCAGTTGGAAGTCCGGTGACCACCGTCCTGCTCGTCCGCCATGGACTCACCGCGGTGACAGGTTCCGTCCTGCTCGGATGGACCCCGGGTGTCGGTCTCGACGACCGCGGTCGGCAACAGGCCCAGGCCCTGGCCCAGCGTCTCGCCTCGGTACCGCTCACCGCGATCGTCTCCAGCCCGTTGCAACGCTGCCAGGAGACAGCCCTGGCGATCGCGGAGCACCAGGGCGAACCCAAATCCGAATCCGAACCGTGGGACGACGGTCCCGTGGTCATCGACGACCGTCTCGGGGAGTGCCGTTACGGCGACTGGACCGGTCAGGAAATGAAGACGCTGGCCAAGGACCCGCTGTGGCGGACCGTCCAGGAACAGCCGAGCGCGGTGGTCTTCCCCGGCCCGGACGGGGAGGCTCTGCGCGACACCCAGTATCGCGCGGTCGCGGCGGTACGCGACTGGAACACCCGGCTGGGTCCGGACGCGGTCTGGCTCGCCTGCTCCCACGGCGACGTCATCAAGTCCATCGTCGCGGATGCCATGGGTATGCACCTCGATCTGTTCCAGCGGATATCCGTCGACCCATGTTCACTCACGGTAATCCAGTACACGGAACGCCGACCCTTCGTGATCCGGGTGAACGACCGGGGTGGGATCGTCGCCGACCTGCTGCCAGCCCCACGGGCCTCTGGCGACGCAGCTGACGGTGACGCCGTCGTCGGCGGCGGCGCCGGAACAACCTGATGACCAAAGAGCGTACGATCATGGTTTTTCGCGCACACCCACAGGCCCCGGGAAAACCGGATCCTTATCCGGTGGGCGGCGTGGCCGTGGACGCGAGCAGCGAGACTTGACGACGTGAGCGAGCCCGTTTCCAGCGCTGTGCCCGACGGACGCCCGGCACTCGAACCGACCGATGCCGGGGGACTCGACTCCGCCGGCGCTCTCACCCTGCTCCGCGACGGTGAGATCGCTGTTACCGGGCGTCTGGTCGACGCCAGCAACGCGACCCTGTACTGCGAGATCAGCCTGGACGGCGTCACCGGGCGGTGCGTCTACAAGCCGGTCCGCGGCGAGCGTGGGCTGTGGGACTTCCCCGACGGTACGCTCGCCGGCCGTGAACGCGCGGCCTACCTGGTCTCGCAAGAGGCCGGGACGGGAATCGTGCCACCGACGGTGCTGCGCGACGGCCCGTTCGGCACCGGCATGGTCCAGCTGTGGATCGACGTCGACGAGACCGTCGACCTGGTGACCCTGACCAGATCCGACGACCGTCAGCTCCGGGCGATCGCCCTGTTCGACGTGGTGGTCAACAATGCCGACCGCAAGGGAGGCCACCTGTTGCCGGGCCCGTCCGGCCGGATCTACGGTATTGACCACGGGGTGACCTTCCACGTCGAGAACAAGCTGCGGACACTGCTGTGGACGTGGCGGGGGCAGCGTCTGCATACCCGCGAGGTGGAACTGCTGACCTGTCTTCGGGACGCGCTCGATGGCCGGCTTGCGGGGGCGCTCGCGGGCCTTCTCACCAATGCGGAGATCCGAAGCCTGCGGGCTCGCATCGACCGGCTATTGACCGAACGTCGCTTCCCGGTACCGTCCGGCGACCGGCCGGCAATCCCCTGGCCCCCCTTCTAATGCCAAATGCGTCTGTCCGACACGGAGCCGGCTACGCTGACACGCATGCAATCCTGGCCGGCACCCACCCGCTCCCGGCTCCCGGGCCGGGGAATGCCCCTTCGGGTTTACGACACGGCCACCCGTTCGGTGCGGCCGCTCGCGGCCGGGCGGACCGCCCGGATGTACGTCTGCGGGATCACCCCGTACGATGCCACGCATCTTGGGCACGCATTCACCTATGTCACCTACGACCTGCTGCACCGGGTCCTGCTGGACGCCGGGCATGACGTCATCTATGCGCAGAACGTCACCGATGTCGACGATCCGCTGTTCGAACGCGCGAGACGCGACGGATCGGACTGGCGGGAGATCGCCCGCAGTCAGACCGACCTGTTCCGGGCCGACATGACCGCGTTGCGCGTCCTTCCGCCCACCGTGTACGTGGGGGCGGTCGAGTCGATTCCACTGGTGATCGAACTGATCGGGAAACTGCACGCCCACGGTGCCACCTACCAGGTGGACAGTGACATCTATTTCCCGGTCGAAACGGCCCCACATTTCGGCGCGGTTTCCCATCTGGGTCGCGAGGCAATGGTCGCCCGCGCGGCGGACAGCGGTGGCGACCCGGACCGTCCCGGTAAGAAGGATCCGCTCGACCCCCTGCTGTGGCGCGCGGAACGTCCTGGAGAGCCGGCGTGGCCATCCCCGTTCGGTCCGGGCCGGCCCGGCTGGCACATTGAATGCGCAGCCATCGCCCTGACCCACCTGGGTGCAACCATCGACGTTCAGGGCGGCGGTACCGACCTCACGTTTCCGCACCACGAGTGCGGTGTGGCGCACGCCGAGGTCGCAAGTGGGGTATGGCCGTTCGCGCGTACCTATGTGCATACCGCGATGGTGTCCCTCGACGGTCACAAGATGTCGAAATCCAGAGGAAACCTGGAGTTCGTATCCCGCCTGCGGCGCCACGGCGTCCCACCGGCGGCGATCCGCCTTGCGCTGCTCGACCACCAGCACACCGTCGGGTGGGAATGGACGCCGGCCGCCGTCGAATCCGCCCGCGGGCGGCTGGCCCGGTGGCAGCTGGCCACCAGCAGGGAGCACGGTCCGGATGCCCGACCACTACTCGACGACGTCCGCCGGCACCTGGCCGACGATCTCGACGCGCCCGCTGCCGTCGCCGCCGTCGACCGCTGGACGACCGCCGCGTTGACCACCGGGGGGCATGACCCGGATGCTCCCGGGTTGGTACGTACCATCAGCGACTCGCTGCTGGGGGTAGACCTTGATCCTGTCGTTGCTGGAGGAAGCTCGGTTTGATGGGTGCCAACTACCCCGGCGTAGACGCCGGAACTGACGCCGAACGCCCGACCTTCGACGAAGTGGCCCGGGGTTATGACCCGCGCCAGGTCGAGGAGTACCTGGCCACCTTGTGGCGGTACGCCAGTCAGGTGACGGCACGGGCGGCTGCGGCAGAGGCGGCGCTGGAAGGCGAACGCCGCCGCCACGACGCCGAGTCCCGCCTGCCCGAACCGCTCTCCGCGCAGGCAGGCGGACGGATCGGGATCATGCTTGCGGTCGCGCAGCAGGAGGCCGACGAGATCGTCGCGGGTGCCCGCGGCATCGCGGAGCGTGCACTGAAGGAGGCCATCGAGGACGCCGCCGCCAACCACCCGATCGTGCGGGAGGCCCGCGAACAGGCGGACAAGCTCGTCCTCGACGCGGTCGAGGAGTCACGGCACCGCGCCCAGCTACAGCAGGACAATCTTGAAAAGCGGATCGCGCAGGCGTCCGGAAACCTGGAAACGCTACGCCACCAGCAGGGTGAGGTCCTTGGGGCACTGTTGCGACTGCGTAGCCTGATGAACGCGGATGAGATCGACCGGGCCGTGACAGACCTTGCCCGCGCCGGGACCGGGACCGGCGGCAGGGACGCGGAGCAGCCCGAGATGTTCCGGCCGCGAACCTCCACGCACGAACAGACGGAAACTAAAACAAAACAGAACGTCACTAGTGGGGGTTTCTTCTCCCGGCCACCGGCCTCGGCCGGCACATCGGTGCCTCGCTACCCCAAGGACGACGACATCATCGATGCCGAGATCGTCGAAGAATAGTCCTACGACATCGGTCCGCGAAGGGCTACTTGCCTCGGCGGCGAAGATAGCGCTCGAACTCGCGGGCGATCGCGTCTCCGCTGGCCTCCGGCAGCTCCGTCTCGGGTTCCCGTGACTCGAGTGCCCGAACGTACTCGGCGACCTCGGTGTCACCCGCGGCGAGCTCGTCGACCTGGCGCTCCCATGCGCGGGCCCGCTCAGCCAGGTCCCCCAGGGGAATCTCCATGTCCAGCAGGTCCTCGACCCGCCGCAGCAGCGCCAACGTCGCCTTCGGGCACGGAGGGTTCGCCACATAGTGGGGGACCGCGGCCCAGAACGACACGGACGCGAGCCCGGCGCGGGCACACGCCTCGGCGAACACGCCGACGATGCCCGTGGGACCTTCGTACTTCGACGGTTCCAGACGAAGACGGGCCGCGGTGGCGGCGTCCCCGGCGGTCCCGCTGATCGGCACCGGGCGGGTGTGCGGAGAGTCCGCGAGCAACGCACCAAGGCTGACCACCATGTCGCTGCCGAGCGCGTGCACCGCTTCGATCAGCTCGTCGGTGAAGCCACGCCAGCGCATGTTCGGCTCAAGACCACGGATCAGGACAAGGTCGTTGTCGCCGTGCGCGGGACGCGCGACCGACAGCCGGGTGGTCGGCCAGGCGATCTTACGAGAGGCACCGTCGGTTCCGCTCACCGTCGGACGGTTGACCTGGAAGTCGTAGTAGTCGTCCGGATCGATCGCACCGATGACTTTCGCGTCGAACGCCGACTCCAGGTGTTCGACCGCCGCGGACGACGCGTCCGCGGCATCGTTCCAGCCTTCGAAGGCAGCCACTACGATCGGCGATCGTAGCTGGCCGACACCGGAGAACTCGATCACCTGCCACCTCCTGCCGCCCCGCGGCGGCTCACTGCCCCCGTGACAGTGCAACGGTACGTCCTACGCTGATGCGTGCCGGTGGATCCTCGTCGCCCGCGCTCGGAGAAGCACGGTGAGACCGGCCCGGCCTGACCCAGTCTGCCGGGTGTCGCACGGAAATTCCGGCGGACATTCAATCCGTAATACCGACAGAACCGGCCACGATCACCAACTGGTATCACAGTTGACTGTGACGCTACCGGTACGCTTCCCCCGTGCGAGAAGATCTGCTGGCCGTGCTGGCCGAGCGCGTCCTGGTGGCCGACGGCGCGATGGGAACCATGCTGCAGGCCGCTGAGCTGACCCTCGACGACTTCGAGGGTCACGAAGGCTGCAACGAGATTCTGAACGCGACCCGTCCAGACGTGGTGCGGGGTGTACACGACGCCTACTTCGCTGTCGGATGTGACGCAGTCGAGACGAACACGTTCGGGACCAACCTCGCCAATCTCGGAGAGTACGGCATCGCCGACCGTATCGGGGAACTGGCCGAGGCGGGTGCCCGGATAGCCCGTGAGGCTGCCGACTTCTGGAGCACTTCTGATCAACCCCGTTTCGTCCTCGGCTCGGTGGGTCCTGGCACGAAGCTGCCGACCCTCGGCCATATCACCTACCCGCCGTTGCGGGACGCCTACCAACTCCAGGTCGCCGGGCTGCTCGCCGGCGGCGTCGACGCCGTCCTCATCGAGACGGCGCAGGACCTTCTGCAGGCCAAGGCCGCGATCATCGGAGCGCGCCGGGCGATGGCCGCCGCCGGACGCCGGGTTGCCCTCATCGCGCAGGTCACCGTGGAACTGACCGGGACGATGCTGCTCGGCACGGAGATCGCCGCCGCGCTCACGGCGCTGGAACCGCTCGGGATCGACCTGATCGGCCTGAACTGCGCGACCGGGCCCACCGAGATGAGCGAGCACCTGCGTTACCTGTCCCGGCATGCCCACGTCGGACTGTCCGTCATGCCGAACGCCGGCCTGCCCGTGCTCGACCGGGACGGCGCCACCTACCCGCTGACCCCGGCGGAACTCGCGGACGCGCAGGACGCCTTCACCCGCGACTACGGCGCGATGCTGGTCGGCGGTTGCTGCGGAACCACCCCCGAGCACCTGCGCCAGGTCGTCGAGCGGGTCGGAGGGCGCGCTGTCACGGCACGGCGGCCGGACGCAGAGCCGGCCGCCGCGTCGCTGTACCAGTCCGTACCGTTCCGGCAGGACAACTCGGTGCTGATGGTGGGGGAGCGCACCAACACCAACGGGTCGAAGGCGTTTCGCGAGGCACTGATCGACAGCCGTTGGGACGATGTTGTCGAGATCGCCCGCACCGCCACCCGCGAAGGTGCGCACATGATCGACGTATGCGTGGACTACGTCGGCCGGGACGGCACCGTGGACATGCGTGAGGTCACCGGCCGTTATGCGACCGCGTCCACACTGCCGGTGATGCTCGACTCCACCGAACCCCCGGTCATCGAGGCGGGTCTGGAATGCCTCGGTGGACGCTCGGTGGTGAACTCGGTCAACTTCGAGGACGGGGACGGCCCCGGGTCCCGCATCGCGACGGTCATGCCGATCATCCGTGAGCATGGCGCGGCCGTCGTCGCGCTGTGCATCGACGAGGAGGGCCAGGCCCGCACCGTCGAGTGGAAGGTGCGGGTCGCGGAACGGCTGATCACCTACCTGACCGGGCAGTGGGGGATGCGCGAGTCCGACATCCTCATCGACGCCCTGACCTTCACCCTCGGCACCGGGCAGGAGGAGTCCCGCGGCGACGGGGCCGCCACCATCGAGGCGATCCGTGAGATCAAACGCCGGCACCCCGACGTCTCGACCGTCCTCGGACTGTCCAACATCTCCTTCGGCCTGAAGCCGGCCGCCCGGGTGGTGCTCAACTCGGTGTTCCTGGCCGAATGCGTCCAGGCGGGCCTGGACGCGGCCATCGTGCATGCCTCCAAGATCCTGCCGATGTCGCGCATTCCGGACGAGCAGCGTGAGGTCGCCCTCGACCTCGTTCACGACCGCCGCCGGGACGGCTACGATCCGCTGACCCGGTTCCTGGATCTGTTCGAGGGAGTGGAGGGCGGTAGCGACGGGCCGACCCGGGCGCAGGAACTGGCCGCGCTGCCCCTCGACGAGCGACTCAGGCGTCGGATCATCGACGGCGAGCGGACCGGTCTGGAGGCCGACCTCGACGAGGCGATGCGGTCCCGCGACCCGCTGGCGATCATCAACGACACCCTCCTCGACGGCATGAAGACCGTCGGTGACCTGTTCGGCTCCGGGCAGATGCAGCTGCCGTTCGTCCTGCAGTCAGCCGAGGTCATGAAGGCCGCGGTCGCCTACCTCGAGCCGCACATGGAGAAGTCCGACACCCGTGGCAAGGGCACGCTGGTGCTGGCCACGGTCAAGGGCGACGTCCACGACATCGGCAAGAACCTTGTCGACATCATCCTGTCGAACAACGGCTACACCGTCGTCAACCTCGGGATCAAGCAGCCGATCACCACGATCCTGGACGCCGCGGCCGAGCACGACGCCGACGCGATCGGCATGTCCGGGCTGTTGGTCAAGTCGACCGTGATCATGAAGGAGAACCTCGCGGAGATGAACACCCGCGGGGTGGCCGCCACCTGGCCGGTGCTGCTCGGCGGTGCAGCGCTCACCCGGGCCTACGTCGAACGGGACCTCGCGGAGCTGTATGAGGGTGACGTGCGCTACGCGCGCGACGCATTCGAAGGGCTCTCGCTCATGGACGCGGTCATGGCGGCCAAGCGGGGTGAGGCGCCGCCGCTCGCGGACGACCCGGGCGCCGCGCAGCGCCGCGCCCGCCGTGCGCGCACCGACCGGATAGTCGCCGCCCGGGCCGAGGCTCGGGCCGACGAGCCCGCGCGGGAGCTGCCGCCGCGTTCGGACGTGGCCGCTGACAACCCCGTGCCGGTCCCGCCGTTCTGGGGGGACCGGATCGTCAAGGGCATCCCGCTCGCCGACTACGCCGCCTTCCTGGACGAACGTGCGACGTTTCTCGGCCAGTGGGGGCTGCGCGGCGCCCGCGGCGGTGAGGGGCCGTCGTATGAGGAGCTGGTGGAGACCGAGGGCCGTCCCCGGCTGCGTATGTGGCTGGACCGCATCGCCTCCGAACGGATGCTGGAGGCCGCCGTCGTCTACGGCTACTTCCCCTGCGTCAGCAAGGGCGAGGACCTGATCGTCCTGTCCGGCAGCGGAGCGGAGCGGGTCCGCTTCACCTTCCCCCGTCAGCGCCGCGACCGCCGGCTGTGCCTGGCCGACTTCTATCGTTCGGAGGAGTCCGGTGAGGTCGACGTCGCCCCCTTCATGATCGTGACGATGGGCCGGCGGATCAGCGAGGTCACGGCCGAACTGTTCGCCGCCAACTCCTACCGGGAGTACCTGGAACTGCACGGGCTGTCGGTCCAGCTCACTGAGGCGCTCACCGAGTACTGGCACAAGCGCATCCGCTCCGAGCTGGTGCTGCCCGATGGCACGGCTGCCGCCGCCACCGACGCGGGCGAGCTCGACGAGGTCTTCGGCCAGGGCTACCGGGGGTCGCGCTACTCCTTCGGCTACCCGGCCTGCCCCGACCTGGAGCAGCAGGTCCAGGTGTTCGAACTGCTGCGTCCCGAGCGGGTCGGGGTGGAGCTGTCCGAGGAGTTCCAGCTCGTCCCGGAACAGTCCACCTCGGAGATAATTGCGCATCATCCCGAGGCAAAGTACTTCGCGACCTGATGCGACCTGATATTCAGGTCCGGTGAGCCTTGATGACGGTGTCGCGGCGGTCCTGTTCGACATGGACGGGCTGCTGGTCGACACGGAACCGCTGTGGACCGTGGCCGAGCACGAGCTGGCGGCAAGTCTCGGCTCCCGGTTCACCCCTGACATCAAGGCCGCGATGATCGGCCATGGCATCGACACGGCCCTGCCGCTCATGCTGTCGATGCTCGGGGTACCCGACGCCGACCCGCACGCCGCCGGTTGGTTCCTGCTCACACGGACAGCCGAGCTGTTCGGTGAACCCGAACGGATCGTCCCGATGCCGGGAGCCGTCGCACTGCTGGACGCGGTGGCCGCCGCCGGGATCCCGACCGCCCTGGTGTCGTCGTCGTTCCGCATGCTGATGGATCCCGTCCTGGTCGCGATCGGCCGTGACCGGTTCACGGTGACGGTGGCCGGGGACGAGGTCTCACTGCGCAAGCCCCACCCGGAGCCGTACCTCACCGCCGCGAAGCTGCTCGGGGTCGACCCAGCCCGGTGCGTCGTGCTTGAGGACAGCGAGGCGGGAGCGCGGGCGGGTCTCGATGCGGGCTGTGCGACGATCCTCATCCCGTCGTTCCCTGCCGCCATGGTCTCCTCGGCCGCTACGCGGGCGAGGGTGCTGTCGAGCCTGCACGAGGTGACCCTCAGCCTGCTGGACGAACTGGTTACCCAGCCCCGGGACGCCGTCGCGCCCCGGGACACGGTCGGATAGGGACACGGTCCCTATCCGGGACATGGTCGGATAGGGACATGGCCAGCTGATGACTGGTCAGCCCGAGTCGGGTTCAGGTCGTCGCGATCGCCCGCAGGATATCCATCCTCGCCGCCCGCCGGGCCGGGAAGATCGCGGCCAGGACGCCGAGAAGGGCACCTACGATCACAACGACGATGACCGTCCCGACCGGATAGGCGAACGAGTTGATGCCCTGTTCCTTGAGAGCAAGCGTCAACGCCCATCCGAAGAAGCTGCCGACGACGACTCCGAGAACCGCTCCGAACACCGCGATCACGACCGCCTCAAGCCGGACCATCCGACGTAGCTGACGCCTGCTCATGCCGACGGCGCGCAGCAGACCGATCTCCCGCGTCCGTTCGATCACGGAGAGAGCCAACGTGTTGACGATCCCGAACAGCGCGATGACGACGGCCAGCGCCAGCAACACATAGACGAAGCCCAGTAGCTGGTCGACCTGCTTCTCCTGCTGGCGGACGAACTGGGACTGGTCGCGCACCTGCACGTTCGGATACGCCTGGGCGACAGAATCGATCTCCTTCCGGACCTGGGAAAGATCCGCATTCGGAGCGGTCCTGACCATGACGAACATGTCGAGGCCGGAGTTGTAATGCCGGCTGAATTCGCTCAGGGAGACGAGGTACTTGCCGGCTACCTGGCTTTTCTTGTATGTCCCGGCGAGGGTGAGTGTGGTCGGGCCGTCCGGGAAGACCACTGGAACCTGTTGACCGACGACAAGCCCCTCAGCCGTCACCGTGTCGCTGTCCATGATGATTGTTCCGTTGCCGAGCTTGCCGAGATCCCCGTTCATCTGTTGCAGGGCGAGCAGCTGTGGCAGGGCAACCGGGTCACCTGCCAGCAGGGTTCCCTTCTTCCCCTTGACCTCGGCGATGTCCGACCGCAGGCCCGTGACCAGGTCGATACCCGGCTTGCCCTGCAGGGACCGGGCTATTTCGGGGCTGAACCCCTGACCGAAGCCGGACCCGGACAGGTAGAAGTCCGCACCGAGACTGTTCCTGACGGTCTCCTTGACCGATTGCTTGATCGACGCACCGAGCACCGAGAACGCGCTGACCAGCGCAAGGCCGATCATCAGCGCGGACGCTGTCGAGGCGCTTCGGCGCGGGTTACGCATCGCGTTCTCTCGTCCGAGGCGGCCGGTGGCGCCGAACAGAATCGGAAGCGGACTGCCGATGAACCTGGTGACAGGCCTCGCGAGCAGCGGGGAGAGGGTGGCGATACCGAGGAAGCACAGCCCGGCGCCGATGCCGACCACCGCCGCCCCGGACTTCCCGGTGACGGTGGTCAGCCCGTATACGAGGAGAAGCGCGCCGATGACGGTCAGAGCGCCACCGGCGATCCCGCGGGTACGCAGGGAACGCGTGGGCAGGACGAAGGTTTCGCGCATCGCCGCCACCGGTGGGACCGACGCGGCCTTGCGCGCCGGGATGAAGGCGGCGACCGCTGTGATGACGACCCCGACAGCGTAGGCGACGATGATCGTTCGGGGTTGGAAAACCAACCCCCCGCCGGGTAGCGACACCCCGATCGCCGTGACCACCACTCGCAGCAGGAGGGCCAGCGCCGCGCCGAGCACCAGCCCGACCGTCGCGCCGACGAACCCGACGATGCACGCTTCAAGCTGGACCGAAAGCTGCACCTGACGTCGGCTGGCGCCCAGCGCCCGCAACAGTGCAAGCTCTCGGACCCGCTGGGCCACCAGCATCGTGAAGGTGTTGAAGATGATGAAGGCACCCACGAAGACCGAGATCCCCGCGAAGACCAGCAGGAACGTGGAGAAGCCGCCGATGGCCTTCTGTACCGCGTTCGCGTTCTCGTCGGCCAGCTGTTTTCCTGTGATCGCCTCGACGCCCGCGGGCAGCACCCCCGCGACCCGGTCGCGAAGCTCGGTCTGGGATAGTCCGTCGGCGGCGGCGATTTTGATCGAGGTGAACTGGCCCGGGGCGAGCAGGACCCGCTGCGCGGTGGCGGTGTCGAAAGCGATCACCGTGACACCCCCGACACTGTCCTGCCCGGCCAGTCGAAACGTCCCGACCAGGGTGTAGACGGCGGGTGCGCCCTTGGTCAGCACCGTCACCCGGTCGCCGATCAGCAGGTTCGCCTTGTCTGCGCTGCCCTTGTCGACGACGATTTCCGAGCCCTGCGGCGCCCGGCCGGTGGCGATCCCAACCGCGGACACCGGAGTACCACCGTCCCAGCTGGTGCCGATTCCTGGCGCGCCACCGGTGTCAAGAACCTTGCCGGTACGGGGGTTGACGAAAACAGCCGTTCCGTCGACCTTGCCGACAGCCGCCCGGACGCCGGGTACGCCCTTGACCGAGTCCAGCAGGGACGCGGGAACAGGCCGGCCGGGGCTGTTCCCGCCGGAGCCGTCGTCGACGGCGTTGATAGCACGAACCGATACGCTGACATTCTTGGTGATGTTGGCAAACAGTGTGTCGAACGTCCGGTTGAGGGTGTCGGTGAGAACGAGCGTGCCGGTGACGAAGCTGACTCCGACCACGACCGCCAGCGCGGACAGCAGCAACCGGATCTTCCGTGCGAACAGGTTTCGCAGGGTGGTGTGCAGCATCTGTCACGCCCGGCCGGAAGGTCCGTAGTCGGCGGATCCGTACCCACGTTGATCGTGGTCGGACCGGTAGTCCCCATCCTCGTGATCATAATTCGGGTTGTCGTCCCGACTCGGTCGTGGGTCGAACCCGTCCGACAACTCGTCCTCGTCCTCTTCTGTCGCCTGCTGAAGTTGGTCGAGATATTTCATCCGGTCCAGCACCCTCTCGGCCGTCGGGTTCGGCATCGAGTCGACGAGCCTGCCGTCGGCGAGGAAGACGACCTCGTCGGAGAAGGACGCCGCGGTCGGATCGTGGGTGACCATCACAACGGTCTGGTCGAGTTCCCGAACCGACCGGGCCAGGAACGACAGCACTTCGGTTCCGGATTTGGAATCGAGGTTGCCGGTCGGTTCGTCCGCAAAAACGATGTCCGGCCGGGTGACCAGCGCCCGGGCGCATGCCACCCGCTGCTGCTGACCACCGGACAGTTCGGTCGGGCGGTGCCTGAGCCGTGACGAGAGCCCGACGGCTTCGATCACCGCGCGCATCCAGTCGTGGTCCGGCTTGCGTCCGGCGATGTCCAGGGGAAGCGTGATGTTCTCGGCGGCGGTCAACGTGGGCAGCAGGTTGAACTGCTGGAACACGAAGCCGATGCGGTCACGACGCAACTGGGTGAGCTGCCTGTCCGACAACCGGGACAGATCCACGTCACCGATAAAGACCCGACCATGGGTTACCGTGTCCAGACCGGCCAGGCAGTGCATCAACGTCGACTTTCCCGATCCCGAAGGGCCCATGATCGCGGTAAAGCGCCCGCGGGGAAACGAGACATCGATGTCGTGCAACGCGGTGACCGCCGTCTGCCCCGATCCGTAGACCTTGGTCAACCGTTCGGCCCGCGCTGCGGGAACCTTGGTTGACGCCCGGCCGTCCGGACCGTAGGGCGAATCCACGGATGCGACCGGCCGGACGTGGGGATCGACGCCGGAGGCCCGGCCCGCTCGGCTCATGGAAGAAGCTCCTCTCGGGAGGACATGTTCGCATCGTCTGTCCGGTCGGTTCACGAAGTGTGCGATTCGCGGCGAACGAGGCTGTCCGGCGGATCGTCACCGACATCCGCGGACCGCCTGCCCGACAGGAAAATCGTGGGCGTGCCCGTACTCTCTCATCCTTGACCTGCGCCGTCCGTCCTCGGCCTTCTTAACGTCGCTCGAGCACGGGTTCGATCCCCATACCTGTCCAATACATGTCAGAAAATCGAGGCGTTCCCCGAAGGGCGTTCGATCCGGAGCCGGGCGGTCAACCCGTATCGACCGGTGCGGTCAGCCTTCCGCCTCGCACACTGCCGGTACTGAATCAGTCGCCGCCACGTCCACACCATCGGTTACCGGCAGCGGCGGTGGCGTGCCACCGAACGCCGGGCAGCGGATCTTGTGGTCGCACCAGTCACACAATCTGCTCGGGGTCGCACGCCAGTCACCCGTGCGTCGAGCCCGGCTGATGGCCGACCACAAGGCGTCGATCTTCCGTTCGGTTGCCCGCAGGTCCGCCTCGTCGGGCACGACCCGCAGCCAGGTCCGGTCCGCGAGGTAGTAGAGCCGCAGCTCGCGGGGCACCACACCACGAATCCGCCAGACCAGGTAGGCATAGAACTTCATCTGGAACAGCGCCGAGCCCTCGAACGCCTGCCCCGGGGCGCGTCCGGTCTTGTAATCGACGACCCGCAACGCCACCCCGTCATCGGTCGATGCCTCGTCGAGACGGTCGATGTACCCACGCAGCCGGACCCCGGACGCGAGCACATGCTCGACATACAGCTCACGGGCGGACGGCGCGAGACGAGCCGGATCCTCCAGGCTGAAGTAGCCGGCCAGCAGCGGACGGGCCGATTCCAGCCATGCGCCCCGTTCGTCGTCGTCCGCGAACAGCTGAGCCAGTTCCGGTTCGCGGCCGAGCAGGTCACGCCAGGCCGGCTCCACCAGAGCCTCGGCGAGGGCGATGGTGCGCTCCGGCGGCGGATGATCGAACAGGCGTTCCAGAACGGTATGGACGACCGTCCCGCGAACCGCGGCCGAACTCGGCGGCTCGGGCAGCCGGTCGATCACCCGAAAGCGGTAACGCAGCGGACAGTTCATGAAGTCGCCCGCCCGCGACGGCGACAACGACCCGACGATGCGGACGCCGCCCGCGGGATGCGGGGCGTCCCCACCGGGTGCGGGGACTTCGACCACGGATGGGTTCATGCCTTCGGACCATAGGCGCCTGGTCCGACAGTAACGGCCGCAGACCTCCGGCGGCGTGAAACAACGATCATCGCACCGCCGGGGTTCACCGGATGCGGGGCGTGCCCCCCGCCCCGGGGAATCCGTAGCATCGCAGATATGGCCGATCAGCCTCACAACGTCCGACGTGACGGCTCCACCCGAACGGGGGGTGGTGGAGGCGACCCTGGTCGTCGCGCGCCCGGCATGCTGATCGGGCGGGTACGCGGCGTCCCGGTCTATCTCTCCCCACTGGCCCTTGTCTTCGCCGTCATCATCGGTTCGTTGCTGATCAGCCCCAACCGCGACCGGCTGCCTGGCGTGGCCGACAACCGGTTGTACCTGCTGGCCGCCATCACCGCGGCCGGATTCGTCGCGTCCCTCGTCGCGCACGAGATCGGCCACTGTCTGACGGCCCTCGGGTTCGGCCTCGGCGTGCACGCGGTGACCGTCCACGGGTTCGCCGGGTTCACCGAGATCGAACCCGAGCCGCAGACCCCGGCACGCGAGTTCCTGGTAGCCGTCGCCGGCCCGGCCGTCAACGGGCTTCTCGCGGGTGCGGGCTTCGCCCTGATGACCGTCGTGGACGGTTACACGCAGCCCGGCATCGTCATCCTCGACCTCACCATGATGAATCTGGCCCTCTGCGTGTTCAACCTGGCACCCGGCCTTCCACTCGACGGCGGCCGCCTTGTCGTGGCCGCCGTCTGGGGCGCCAGCGGGGACCGGCTGCGCGGCATCCGGGCCGGAGCGTACGGCGGTTTCGCCGTCGCCGCCGCGTTGGCCCTGTGGGCACTGTGGGCCGTGCTGGCACCGGGCAGCCGGTTCGGCGGTCTGTGGCTGTTGGGGCTCGCCGTGTTCATCGCCGTCGGGGCGAACCAGCTGCTGCACCAGACCCGGATCCGGTCACGCCTGCCGGGCCTGTCCGCGGGCCGGCTGGCGCGCCGCACGCTGCCGGTGGAGGGCGGCGTCCCACTCGCCGAGGTGCTCCGGCGCGCGCGGGAGTCCGGGGCGACGGCGGTGGCCGTTGTCGACCGGGACGGCACACCCCTTAAGGTCATGAACGGCTCGGCGGTGGACGCCCTGCCCGAACACCGCCGGCCGTGGATGACCGTGGACGAGGTGAGTCGCACGATCTCCCCCGGCATGGTGCTGGCAGCGGAACTGGAAGGCGAGGACCTGTTGGCAGCGGTGCGCAGCACACCCGCGTCCGAGTACCTGGTGACGCAGGCGGGACGGCCCGTCGGCGTCCTTGCCACGGTCGACCTGGTCGCCCGTATCGATCCGGGCGGCATCGCCGGGACGGCGGCCCAGCGGTGAACCGGCCACCGACAGGTACGGCGCACCGTCATGGCGCGCTCACCAAAGGCGACCGGGTCCAACTGACCGATCCCAAGGGACGGCGGCACACCGTGCTGCTGGAACCGGGCCGGCAGTTCCACACCCACTCCGGCGCCATCGAACACGACGATCTGATCGGCCGCGCCGAGGGTGTGGTCGTCACGAGTACCGGTGGGACGCCGTACCTGGCGCTGCGTCCCCTGTTGACCGATTTCGTACTGTCGATGCCGCGCGGTGCCGCCGTGGTCTACCCCAAGGACTCGGCGCAGATCGTGGCCTATGCCGACATCTTCCCCGGTGCGCGCGTGCTGGAGGCCGGAGTTGGCTCGGGGGCGCTGTCGTGCTCGTTGCTGCGCGCCGTCGGGGACCATGGGCAGCTGGTCTCCTACGAACGCCGGCCCGACTTCGCCGAGATCGCCCGCAGGAACATCGAGGTGTTCTTCGGCGGGCCGCATCCCGCTCACACCCTGCGGGTGGGCGATCTCGCCGACGCGACCGAACGCGACATGGACCGGGTGGTGCTGGACATGCTGGCGCCGTGGGAGGTGCTGGACGTGGTGAGCGCCGCGCTGGTCCCGGGTGGGGTCGTCTGCGCTTATGTGGCCACCACCACCCAGCTGGGACGTGTCGTCGAGGCGCTGCGGGAGTACGGCACGTTCGCCGAGCCTGCCGCGTGGGAGTCGATGATGCGTACCTGGCATGTGGACGGGCTGGCCGTACGTCCCGACCATCGGATGGTCGGACACACCGGTTTCCTCGTGACGGCCCGACGGCTCGCCGACGGGGTCACCCCGCCGCCGCGGCGGCGCCGGCCGGCCAAGGGAGCCCGTCCCGAGGAGACCGAGAAGGCTCCCCCGCCGTCGGACCTGCCGTCGGATTCCTGACACCCGGATGGGCTCAGGAGCCCGGGCCGGCCTCAAGGGTCCCGTCGGGGCGCTCGACGTAGATGCAGTCGCCCGGGCAGTCGTCGGCGGCGGCCACCACGTCGCCCACCAGGAGCAGTGGCACCAGGACCGACTCGCCCGGCTTTGTACGCAGTTCACCGTCCGCACCCTTGACGTATGCCAGACCGTCAACATCAAACTCGAACACGCTCGGAGCGAGCTGGACGCACAGTCCGTCACCCGTACAGGAATTCTGGTCGACGTGTACTCGCAACGTCGAGGGTTCAGTGAGGTTCGTTGGCGTTGCCACAGAGCTCCGATCTTCTGTCACCATGGCACCGTAACTCGCTGTTTACGGCAAAGCAGGCCCGTAGTCGTCAGACAGGCGTGCCAGCGGCGGTCACAACGGTAGTGTTGGGTGCGTCCCGGTCAGCACGGGGGAGGTGGAGGCGCGGTGTCCGGTCCCCGTTCGGACTCTGGCTCCGGTGGGAGTTCGGGTCGTCCAGGTGATGGAGATTCACGAGCTTCGGCATACGAGAAGGAAGTGCACGAGCTCACAACTCAGGTCGCCTTCCTCGAGGAGGAGGTGGCGATGCTGCGGCGGAGGCTCAACGAGTCCCCGCGGCAGGTCCGTGTTCTCGAGGAGCGACTGGCCGAGGTGCAGGCGGAACTCGCCGGTGTCGGCGGGCAGAACGACAAGCTCGTGGCCACGTTGCGCGAGGCTCGAGATCAGATCATCGCACTGAAGGAGGAGGTCGACCGACTCGCCCAGCCACCCAGCGGTTATGGGATCTTCATCGGGTCGTACGACGACGGCACGGTCGACGTGTTCACCCAGGGGCGCAAGCTGCGGGTGACGGTGTCGCCGAATGTCGGCATCGGCGATCTGAGTCCCGGGCAGGAGGTCATGCTCAACGAGGCGCTCAACGTCGTCGATGCACGGGCGTTCGAACGTCACGGTGAGATCGTCCTGCTCAAGGAGGTCCTTGAGAGTGGTGACCGGGCGCTGGTTATCGGCCACACCGACGAGGAGCGGGTGGTCATGCTTGCGCAGCCGCTCCTGGACGGGCGGCTGCGGGCCGGCGACTCGCTGCTCGTCGAGACCCGGTCGGGGTACGCCTTCGAGCGCATCCCCAAGTCCGAGGTGGAGGAGCTGGTCCTCGAAGAGGTGCCGGACATCGGCTACGAGCAGATCGGTGGTCTCAAGGGTCAGATCGAGTCGATCCGCGATGCCGTCGAGCTGCCGTTCCTCTACAAGGAGCTCTTCCTCGAGCACAAGCTGAAGCCCCCGAAGGGCGTCCTGCTCTACGGCCCGCCGGGCTGCGGCAAGACCCTCATCGCCAAGGCGGTGGCGAACTCGCTCGCGAAGAAGGTCGAGGCGCAGACCGGTCAGGGCAGTGGACGGGCGTTCTTCCTGAACATCAAGGGCCCAGAGCTGCTCAACAAGTTCGTGGGTGAGACCGAACGGCAGATCCGACTGGTGTTCCAGCGGGCGCGCGAGAAGGCGTCCGAGGGCATGCCGGTGATCGTGTTCTTCGACGAGATGGACTCGATCTTCCGGACCCGCGGCTCGGGTGTGTCCTCGGATGTCGAGAACACGATCGTTCCGCAGCTGCTCAGTGAGATCGACGGTGTCGAGCAGTTGGAGAACGTGATCGTAATCGGCGCATCCAACCGCGAGGACATGATCGACCCGGCGATCCTGCGGCCGGGCCGGCTGGACGTGAAGATCAAAGTCGAACGTCCGGACGCCGAGGCGGCCAAGGACATCTTCGCCAAGTACGTCACGCCGGATCTCCCGCTGCATCCGGAAGATCTCGCCGAACACGGCAGCAGCCGGGAAGCGACCTGCCAAGGCATGATCCAACGGGTCGTCGAGCGGATGTACGCCGAGACGGAGGAGAACCGCTTCCTCGAGGTCACCTACGCCAACGGCGACAAGGAGGTCCTGTACTTCAAGGACTTCAACTCCGGGGCAATGATCGAGAACATCGTCGCCCGGGCCAAGAAGATGGCCGTCAAGGAGCTCATCGAGGGAGGCGTCAAGGGGCTGCGGATGCAGCACCTGCTCAACGCCTGCATCGACGAGTTCAAGGAGAACGAGGACCTGCCCAATACGACCAACCCGGACGACTGGGCGCGCATCTCCGGCAAGAAGGGCGAGCGGATCGTCTACATCCGTACGCTCATCACGGGCACCAAGGGCACCGAGGCGGGCCGATCCATCGACACGATCGCCAACACGGGCCAGTACCTGTAACAGGCACCCGCATTTTCAGATACCCGCACTGTTTCCTGAGCGGCGGGGATGCCGGGGATCATCCCTGCATCCCCGCCGCTTGCGTCCACGGCTCCCCACCGACGCCCACGAGCGGAGCCTGGTGAAACCCGGCCGCGCACCGGTCACCGGATCGCGCACCGTGGTTCAAAAGCCGTTCATTGATCTTTTTCGGGTCACGGACCAGGATGGCTGTCCATCCGTTGGCTGTCGATAGCGGGCTTTTGTGTCCTACTCCCGGGCGCCTACAAGGCGAGCACAAAGAGTCACCCTTCGGGTCCAGGTCTCGGCGATGGCTCGGAGCACCTACGCTGACAGTGTGAGCGTTCGCCGGATCATGGGAGCCGAGACCGAGTACGGCGTTTCGGTGCCCGGTCAGCCATCCACCAACCAGATGCTTGCCTCGTCGTTGGTGGTGAACTCCTACGCCAACCGACAGGCGACCGGTAGCAGCCGTGCCCGGTGGGACTTCGAGGAGGAGTCACCGCTGCGCGACGCGCGCGGCTTCGAACTTCCCCGCGAACCGGTGGTCGACCCGTCATCGCCCGCCAACGAGGACGATCTGGGGCTCGCCAACGTCATCCTCACCAACGGCGCGCGCCTCTACGTCGACCATGCCCACCCGGAGTACTCCACCCCCGAGGTGACCAACCCTCGTGACGTGGTGCTGTGGGACAAGGCGGGGGAGCGGGTGATGGCCGAGGCGGCCAGGCGGGCACTGTCGGTCCCGGGCACGATGCCGGTACACCTCTACAAGAACAACACCGACAACAAGGGCGTCTCCTACGGCTGCCATGAGAACTACCTGATGGCCCGGTCCACGCCGTTCGGTGACATCGTCCGTCATCTCATCCCGTTCTTCGTCTCCCGGCAGGTCGTCTGCGGCGCCGGCCGGGTCGGCATCGGGGTGGACGGGCGGGAGGCCGGCTTCCAGCTCAGCCAGCGGGCCGACTTCTTCGAGGTCGAGGTCGGCCTGGAGACGACGCTGAAGCGTCCGATCATCAACACCCGTGACGAGCCGCACGCGGACCCGGAGAAGTACCGCCGACTTCACGTGATCATCGGCGACGCGAACATGAGCGAGATCTCGACCTATCTCAAGGTCGGAACGACCTCGCTCGTGCTCGCAATGATCGAGGACTCGTGGCTCGACGTCGACCTGACCGTCGACAACCCCGTGGCGGGCCTGCGAGCGGTCTCCCACGACCCGTCCCTGCGGCATCTACTCACCCTCGGGGACGGCCGGAAGATGACCGGCGTCCAACTGCAGATGGAGTACCTGGAGCAGGCCCGCAAGTACGTCGAGGACCGCTTCGGCACGGATCTGGACTCCCAGACCGCGGACGTGCTGTCCCGCTGGGAGTCCGTCCTGGTACGCCTTGAGGACGACCCGATGAGCTGTTCCCGGGAACTGGACTGGGTCGCCAAGCTCGCCATTCTGGAGGGCTACCGGGCGCGTGACGGCATGGGCTGGGATGCCCCCCGCCTCCAACTCGTCGACCTGCAGTACTCCGACGTGCGGCCGGACAAGGGCCTCTACAACCGTCTGGCCGCACGTGGACGGGTCGATCTGCTGCTCGACGAGGGCGATGTGGTCGACGCCATGACCGAGCCGCCGCATGACACCCGGGCGTTCTTCCGTGGCCGCTGCCTGGCGCTGTACCCGCAGCAGGTCGCCGCCGCCTCGTGGGATTCGGTCATCTTCGACGTGGGGCGTGATTCCCTTCAACGCGTGCCCACCCTGGAGCCGCTGCGTGGAACCAAGGACCACGTGGGCGAGCTGCTGGCCCGGTGCCCGACCGCTCTCGACCTCGTGGATGCGCTTGCCGGAGGCTGACCCGCCGGAGCCGCGGCCCCTTCCCGGTCGCCCTCGGAGAGGGGGCCGGGGACGCTACGCATTGCGCCGTGGGCGGACGCCGCGACGCACGGCCCGGATCGTGATGGAGTGGTGCTCTCATACGGCCCGGGCATCCTCCAGGCCGCCGACGTCAGGTGAGGTCGACGGCGGAGACCGCGAACGGCTCAGGATGTCCGAGCCCGGGGATAGTGTCGCTCCAGACGATCGAAGGAGGGTCCCATGGCTACCAAGGACACCGGCGGCGGTCAGCAGCGCTCGGGCCGTCGGACGGACCAGACGGACGAGGTCGAAGTCGACGAGTCCAACGCCAGCGATCTCAAGGAAAGGCACGAGAAGCTGTCCGAGGACGTCGATTCCCTGCTCGACGAAATCGACGATGTACTCGAGGAGAACGCGGAGGAGTTCGTAAAAGGCTATGTACAAAAAGGGGGAGAATGATCTTTATCTCGGGGGACTCCGAAGAACACGGAGACCACGAGATCAGAAAGCCCTTTACGAAATTCCAGAAGCACGATATCACGGCTGAGCGCGCGACCGAGCGCGTCGGCTGTCCGCATGGACCGCGCCGGCGGCACGGTAGGTGGGGCCCGTCACCCGAGGTCGTCGGCACGATGGCCCTCCCGCCGGCGACGGATGCCGCAAGTGACATCGTGTGCTTCACCTGCAACGTGGGTCTCGGCGGCTTCGGCGACAACCAGGTACTGCTGGCCCGCGCAATCGACTATCTGAAGGGGGATTTGTGGCTGATCCAGCGGGAGTCGCCAGGCGTCTACCGTCTGTGTTCATGACACCGGGAACATCGTCGTTCACCGAGTTCCTGGCCACGGCCGCGCCGGACCTGCTGCCGGGCGCGCGAGAGAGTCTGCCGGTCGCCGTCACCGAGGTGGCTCACGGCACGACGATCGTGGCGGTGACGTTTCCCGGCGGCGTGATCATGGCCGGTGACCGTCGCGCGACCATGGGCAACGTGATCGCGCAACGCGACGTCGAGAAGGTGTTCCACGCCGACGAGTACTCCTGTGTCGGGTATGCGGGCACGGCCGGGATCGGCGCGGACCTCGTCCGCCTCTACCAGGTCGAGCTCGAGCACTACGAAAAGATCGAGGGTTCCACGCTCAGTCTGGACGCCAAGGCCAACCGGCTGTCATTCATGATCAAAAACAACCTCGGCATGGCCCTGCAGGGACTCGCGGTCATCCCGCTGTATGCGGGCTACGACCCCGACACCCGGAAGGGGCGGATCTTCTCCTACGACATCACCGGATCCCGGGCGGAGGAGACCGGTTTCCATGCGATCGGTTCCGGTTCCGTCTTCGCCCGCGGTGCGTTGAAGAAGCGGGTCCGGGTGGACCTCACCCCGCAGGATGCCACCCGGGTCTGCGTTGACGCGCTCTACGACGCCGCCGACGACGACTCGGCTACCGGCGGCCCCGACCTCATCCGCCGCATCTACCCGGTGGTCGCCTCGGTCACCGAGGACGGCTTCCGTCGATTCACCGACGACGAGGTGGGCGTCGTCGTCAACACCGTCGTCGCCGACCGCATGACGAACCCGGGAGGCTGACGTGACCATGCCCTTCGGCTATGCCAGCCCCGAGCAGCAGGTCCGGGACAGGTCCGAATACGCACGCAAGGGGATCGCGCGCGGGCGCAGCGTCATCGTCCGCAGCTACTCCGACGGCATCCTGTTCGTGGCCGAGAACCCGTCGTCCACCCTGCACAAGATCAGTGAAATCTACGACCGCGTCGCCTTCGCCGCGGTCGGTAAGTACAACGAGTTCGAGAACCTGCGGACCGCCGGTGTGCGCATGATGGACGTCCGCGGCTACATGTACGACCGCCGCGACGTGACCGGGCGGGCGCTGGCCAACTTCTACGCCCAGACCCTCGGCACGATCTTCACCGACAGCATCAAACCGTACGAGGTGGAACTCGTCGTCGCGGAGGTCGGGCAGGAGGCCGCGTCCGACCAGATCTACCGACTCACCTACGACGGGTCGATCGCCGACGAGCGCGGCTTCGTGGCCATCGGAGGGCAGTCCGAACAGGTCAGTACGTCCCTGAAGGAGCACCACGCCGACTCCCAGCCGCTTGCGGCGGCGCTGCGCGTCGCCGTGAACGCGCTGCGGGCCGGCACACCTCCCGGGGGCAACGGCGACCGCGTCCTGTCGTCGGCGAACCTTGAGGTGGCCATGCTCGACCGCACCCGCAGCCGCCGGCTGTTCAAGCGCATCTTCGGCCCCCAGCTCGACCTGCTGCTCGCCGAATCCGCCGAATCCGCAGAATCCGCCGGCTGAGCACACGCGGCATACGCACGCCGGCCCCGCCGGTCGCTTTCCCCGGGCGGGGCCGGCGTGCGCTGTTCAGGCAGGGGCGGTTCAGGCAGGGGCGACCCGGCTGCGCAGCCAGTGCAGCGTCCTGGCCCAGGCGTCCTCGGCGGCCCGCGGCCGGTGGACCACGGCACGGTCGTCACTGTGGAAGGCATGGCCGGCGCCCGGATAGCTGACCAGTTCGGTCGGTACCGCCGCCGTCCCGGCCGCCACCCGTAGCATCCCGATCTCCGCAGTACTGATCAGTTCGTCGTCCTCGCCGTACAGACCGAGCCACGGTGTGCGCAGCGAGGGGGCGAGCTCGACCAGCGGGGGAACGCCGTCCCAGTACGGGGTGCTCACCCCGCCGCCGTAGAAGGACACGGCCGCGCCCAGGCCATGACGGGTGGCGGTGAACAGGGCGACGGTCCCACCCATACAGAAGCCGATCACCGCGGTCCGTTTCGAGTCGAAGCCGGTGTTCGCGAGATGGGCGAGGCACGCGTCCACGTCCGCCACGATCCCGGCACCGGTCAGGGTGGTCATCCGGGCAGTGGCGGATGGCCAGCCGCCGACCGGGTCGACCTCGGCGGTCCCGTCCCGGTGGTAGAGGTGTGGCGCGACGGCGAGCCAGCCAGCGTCGGCGAGACGCTCGCAGACCGAGACCAGGTAGGGCGTGACGCCGCGGGCATCCTGGATCACAATCACCCCGCCGTACGGCGGATCGTCCGCGGCGGGCGCCACCACGGTGGCGGGAACCGTGCCACCCACTGTCGTAACGGTGTTCAGATGGTTGGTCTCCGGCGTCATGGCCGCCATCCTGCCCCGCCGTCCTGCCCATCGCACGCTCACTTCAACATAGCGGGCACGAACAGACGCATCCGACGCCCCCGGCATACGGCCGCAACGCCGATGACAGGACGATGACCGTGCCCGGTCAGAGCGTCCGGCCACACCGCGGCGCCCATGAAGCATAGGGTCGTCGGTGTGGATCGCCGCATCTTCGGCCTCGAGAACGAGTACGGCGTCACCTGTGTGTTCCGTGGTCAGCGAAGGCTGTCCCCGGACGAGGTGGCGCGTTACCTGTTCCGTCGGGTCGTGTCCTGGGGTCGCAGCAGCAACGTCTTCCTGAAGAACGGTGCCCGGCTCTACCTCGACGTGGGCAGCCACCCCGAGTACGCCACCCCCGAGTGCGACTCCGTTCCCGATCTTGTCACTCATGACAAGGCCGGCGAGCGGATCCTGGAGGGGCTGCTGGTCGAGGCGGAACGGCGGCTGCGTGAGGAGGGGATCGCCGGCGACATCCACCTGTTCAAGAACAACACGGACTCGGCCGGCAACAGCTACGGCTGCCATGAGAACTACCTGGTGGGACGCCACGGCGAGTTCAGTCGGCTGGCGGACGTCTTGGTCCCGTTCCTGGTGAGCAGGCAGATCCTGTGCGGGGCGGGCAAGGTCCTGCAGACCCCACGCGGCGCGGTGTACTGCATCTCGCAACGTGCCGAGCACATCTGGGAGTCGGTGTCGTCGGCGACCACCCGGTCCCGCCCGATCATCAACACCCGCGACGAGCCGCATGCGGACGCCGAACGGTTCCGGCGTCTGCACGTGATCGTCGGTGACTCCAACATGAGCGAGACGACCACCCTGCTCAAGCTCGGCTCGACCGACCTCGTCCTGCGCATGATCGAGGCGGGCGTGGTGCTGCGTGACATGTCGTTGGAGAACCCCATCCGGGCGATCCGCGAGGTCAGCCACGACATGACCTGCCAGCGGAAGATCAAGCTGGCGAACGGTCGTGAGGCCAGCGCGCTGGAGATCCAGCGCGAGTACTTCAGCAAGGCGGTGGAGTTCGTCGAACGCCGCGGTGGGGACGCGGTCGCCAAACGGGTCCTGGACCTGTGGGGGCGGACGCTGCTGGCGATCGAGACCGACGACCTGGAACTGGTCGCCCGAGAGATCGACTGGGTGACGAAGTACGTCCTGATCGACCGGTTCCGCCATCGGCACGGCCTGTCACTGGCTTCGCCCCGCATTGCCGAGCTTGATCTGAAGTACCATGACATCCACCGTCATCGGGGTCTGTACTACCGCATGGAACGGGCCGGGCTGGTGGAGCGGGTCAGCCGTGACCTCGACATCTTCGAGGCGAAATCCGTGCCCCCGCAGACCACCCGGGCTCGGCTGCGCGGCGAGTTCATCAAACGGGCCCAGGAGAAGCGGCGTGACTTCACGGTCGACTGGGTGCATCTCAAGCTCAACGACCAGGCCCAGCGCACCGTGCTGTGCAAGGATCCCTTCCGTTCCGTCGACGACAGGGTCGACAAGCTCATCGCCAGTATGTGAGGACCACCTACCTGTGACCTATCCGGCCAGACGTCTGTCTGCTGCACTGTCAGCGGTCCTGATTGCCTCCGCCCTTGCCGCCTGCGCCAGCTCCGCCGCGCCTGACGGGACCAAGGCCGCGCCCGTACACGTCGATGACACGCTTGCGGCTCGGGCCGGCGGCGCGGCGCCCGCCGTGACCGGTGCGGCGAACCTGTCGGCCAAGCCGACGGTCGCGGCCGGTTCCGGCGCGCCTCCGACGAAGCTGGTCACCAAGGATCTGGTGGTCGGTACCGGAGCGACCGCGTCATCGCAGAGCACGGTGTCCGTGCAGTACGTCGGCGTGCTCTGGGCCGGCGGCAAGGAGTTCGACTCGAGCTGGGACCGCGGGCAGGCTGCCGTCTTTCCCCTGAACGGTGTCATCCCCGGCTTCCAGCAGGGTATCGACGGTATGAAGATCGGCGGTCGGCGCGAGATCGTGATTCCTCCGGATCTCGGCTACGGCGCGCGGGCTCAGGGACCGATCCCCGGGGGTTCGACCCTCGTCTTCGTCGTCGACCTTGTCGGGGTCCAGGCCGCGAACGGCTGACCGGTCGCCCGCGGCACAGAGCCATGGCCTAGCCTCGTACGGTGTCCCGTCGGCGGTTGGAACGGCTGTTGAACCTCACGATGTGCCTGATGGCCACATCGCGGTTTCTCAGCGTTGCCGAAATTGGCGACCTCGTCGACGGCTACACCCCCGGCAGCAACGCCGACGAGCAGGAGGCGTTCCGCCGGATGTTCGAGCGGGACAAACAGTACCTGCGTGACCTGGGTATCCCGCTGGAGACCGGGTCGGACTCGTTCTTCAGCGACGAGGTCGGGTACCGCATCCAACGCAGTGACTACGCGCTGCCGGAGATCTCTCTCGACCCGGACGAGGCTGCCGCCCTCGCGCTCGCCGCGCAGCTGTGGTCGAGCACGTCGCTCGCGGCGGCAAGCGCGAGCGCGCTGCGTAAGCTCGCGGCTGTGGGCACCCGGACGCGGCCCGGCCCGGAGGGTCTGGAACCCCGCGTCGGCACGGCCGAACCGGCGTTCGCGCCCTGCCTCGCAGCGGTGCAGGCCGGGCAGGCGGTCCGGTTCCCCTACCGCAAGCCGGAGGAGACCGAGCCCAAAGATCGCCACGTCGAACCGTGGGGTGTGGTGTCGTGGCGGGGACGCTGGTACCTGGCCGGGCACGATCATGATCGACAGGCTCCGCGGGTCTTCCGCCTGTCGCGGGTGACCGGCGCGGTTCGCCCGGTCGGGCCGCCGGGAGCGGTCCGGATGCCGGCCGACGTCGACCTGCGGGCACTGGTGTCGGCGTCGGCGCCTCCTGAGCGCACCCGTACCGCGGTGCTGCGGGTACGCCCGGGGACGGGCCATGCGCTGCGCCGCCATGCCCGTACGGTCTCCGGCCCGTCCGGGAGCGACCTTCTGGAGATCGACTACTCCGACACCGAGCGGTTGGCCCGGTGGGTGGTGGGGTACGGCGAGGACGTGGTGGTCGTGGAACCATGGCAGTTGCGTAACGAGGTGGTGCGGCGGCTGGCCGACGCGGTGCGGGTACACACCCTCCCCGATCCGCCGGATCCGGGTTCGACGGACGCGGATCCGACAGACCCGAGGGGCTCCGGACGGTCACCGACGGGGGTGGCGACGTGAGCCCGCCCACGGCATCCTCGACGGATCGGCTGAGCCGGCTGCTCGCGCTGGTGCCGTGGCTGCGTGCCCATCCGGGCGTCTGCCTCGACGAAGCCGCCGTTACTTTCGGGATCAGCGTGCGCCAGCTTCGCGACGATCTTGACCTGCTGTTCGTCTGCGGGCTGCCGGGCGGCGCACCCGGTGATCTGATCGACCTGAGCTACTCCGCCGACCAGATCACCGTTCTCGACCCGCAGACCCTGGATCGACCGTTGAAGCTGTCCGCGGACGAGGCGATGGCGCTGGTCGTCGCGGCCCGGACGCTGGCCGATGTGCCGGGGCTGGCTGCCCGTGACGCACTCGACCGGGCTCTGGCCAAGTTGGAGGACGCGGTCGGCACCCTGCCGTCGGACCGGGTCCGGATCGAACTCGACGCCGAGGACGAGGTCCTGCGCGTCGTCCAGGATGCGGTCACCCGCGGACGGCGGCTGCACCTGCGCTATCTGGTCTGGTCCCGCGACGAGCTGACCGAGCGTGACGTCGACCCGATGCGGGTGCTGTCCCGGGACGGCCGCTGGTATCTGGAAGCCTGGTGCCACCGGGCGAAGGCGGTCCGGATGTTCAGGCTCGACCGGATCGACGGCCCGGATGGGGCCACGGTTCTTGACATGCCCGCCACACCGCCGCCCGAGGCGGAGCCGCGTGACACCGATGACGGGCTGTACCAGCCCGGACCGAACGACCTTCGGGTCGTGCTCGAACTGCATCCGGCCGCACGGTGGGTCGTCGACTACTATCCCGTCGAGTCCCAGCGTGAACTCGACGGCGGACGGCTACTGATCACCCTGCGGGTGTCGGAGGCATCCTGGCTGCGTCGACTGGTGCTCGGCCTCGGCGAACAGGCAAGGGTGGTGGAGCCGGTGGATGTCGTCCGTGACATCCACGACGTAGCCGTCCGGGCGTTGGCCGCCTACGGGCACGGACAGCCCCCCGACGGACGACACACCGGGGGCATCACGGACGGGGTTGTCAGCCCGTCCCGCGCCGGGCGGTAGGTTGATCTGGTGCGGTGGCTGCTCATTGACGTCGGTTTCATCCTGGTGACGCTCGCGCTGCTGGGCCTGTTGGCATTCCGGTTGTACGGCAAGGTGCGCCAGGTCAATGGTGAGATCGGAGGTCTGAGGAACCGACTGACCGGTCTCACCGACGAGACCACCGCTCTCGCGGCCAGACTGGACGCCGCCGAGGTGACCGAGAGGCTCGGCGAGCGGGCCGCGAACTGACGGTTACCCTCGCCGGCGGGCTGACCGTCCGGCCCGCCATCCATGAAGACAGGTCCTGGTCAGGGTCCCGTCACGAAAGGAACATCGGGCCGTCGTCTGACGCGGCCAGGTTGGCCGACGTACCATCAAGCGCGCACCGGTCGTCGGATCGGACCTCGAAGCGAAGGATGCATGCCATGCCCAACCTCGGCACCCCCGAGCTTCTGATCATCGCTTTCGTGGTCATCCTGCTGTTCGGATCGAAGAAGCTGCCTGAGGCCGCACGCTCGATCGGGCGTTCACTGCGGATCTTCAAGGCCGAGACCAAGGGCCTCAGCCAGGACGACCAGTCGCAGGCCACACCCGCAGCTGCTGCGACCTCGCAGGCTCAGCCGGTGCCACCGGCGCCGCGGCCGATCGAGGCTGCCCAGCCGTTCGTGACCCCACCGCCCGCACCGGGTATCACCATCCCGGTCAACGGCCAGTCGGTCACTGCGAGCGACGCCAGCGGGCACTGACGCACCGACGACCGATCCTTCCTCCATCCTTCCGTCCACGAGCAGGAGTTGCCGTCCGTGCCACGGGTGCCAACGCCGCAGCGGGTAGCGCGAGCGGTCCAGTTCCGCCGTACCAGGACGGTCGAGGACAGTCGGATGTCGCTCACCGAGCACCTTCGGGAGCTGCGGAACCGACTGGCTAAAGCACTCGTCGCGCTCACCATCGCCACAGTGGTCTGTTTCATCTTCGAGCCGCACATCTTCAACATCCTGAAGGAGCCGTACTGCTCCCTGCCGGAAAGCGCCCGCGCCGGCGGCGGGAAGTGCCAGCTGTTCTTCTTCGGCATCCTCGACGCCTTCATGATCCGGCTGAAGATCTCGCTGATCTCAGGTGCGGTGTTCTCCGCACCTGTCTGGCTCTACCAGCTCTGGTCGTTCATCACCCCGGGTCTGCACCGGCACGAACGCCGCTGGTCGTTGACGTTCGTCGGCTTCTCCCTGGTGCTGTTCGGACTGGGCGCCTACTTCGCCTACCTGACGCTGAGCAAGGGCCTCCAGCTGCTCCTCGGTTTCAGCGGTGACGGCCTCGTCAGCCTCCTCGACGTCAACAAGTACCTGAGCTACGTCTTCGCCATGCTGCTCATCTTCGGGCTGTCGTTCGAACTCCCGCTCCTGGTCGCGATGCTGAACCTCGCGGGTGTGGTCAGCACGGCCAAGCTGCGTTCCTGGCGGCGCGCAGAGATCTTCCTCGTGTTCGTCTTCGCGGCCGTGGTCACGCCGAGCCAGGATCCGTTCACCATGATCGCTCTCGGTCTGCCGATGTGCCTGCTGTACGAGGTCGCGCTCGTCATCGGTTGGCTCAACGACCGGCGCAGGGGTCGCCGCGGTGACACATCCCCGTACGCCGGCCTTGACGACGACGAGACGTCGCCGCTGGATTTCGGGGATCTGTCGCCTTCGGCGGAAGGCATGAGCTCCGGCGCGGGGGAGCCGTCCATACCGCAGCCGTCCATATCATCGACAGCCGCGCCTTCGATACCCGCTGATCCGGTGGGGAGCGGGGTGGGCGCCGCGGGTTCCGGCAGCACCCCGACCAACGCGGCCCACCTCGACATCACCTGAGCGGCCGGTACCCGAGCGGGCGTCCCGTAGGCTGACGAAGTGTTCACCGTGCCCGCGGGCCAGCCAGACCCCGAGGCTCTCCCCGCGGCTCTCGCCGACTTTGTGGGCGGTTACCCGTTCGGCCTCGATCCCTTCCAGATCGAGGCCTGCACGGCCCTCGAGGCAGGCGACGGCGTCCTGGTCGCCGCACCGACCGGCGCCGGCAAGACGATCGTCGGCGAGTTCGCGGCCCATCTTGCCCTTACCCGCGGTGAGCGCTGCTTCTACACCACGCCGATCAAGGCGTTGTCGAACCAGAAGTACACCGACCTGGTGGCCCGCCACGGCGGTGACGCGGTCGGTCTGCTGACCGGCGACACATCCCGCAACCCGGATGCACCGGTGGTCGTCATGACCACCGAGGTCCTGCGAAACATGCTGTACACGGAATCCGCCGGGCTCGATCGCCTCGGCCGGCTCGCGTTCGTCGTCATGGACGAGGTTCACTACCTGGCCGACCGGCAGCGGGGGGCCGTCTGGGAAGAAGTGATCATTCACCTTCCGCGGCATGTCCACCTGGTATCACTGTCGGCGACGGTAAGTAACGCCGAAGAGTTTGCCGATTGGCTGGTCACCGTCCGCGGGCATACCCGCGTCGTCGTCACCGAACATCGACCGGTGCCGCTGTGGCAACACGTTCTGGCCGGCCGGGACATGTACGACCTGTTCGTCGACGGCGGTCCGTTGCCCGGCGACAACGGTCTCCTGCCCGGCGGTGGTGGTCCCCTGTCCATCGACGAGGTGCTGCGCACGCAGCCGGACGCCGGGTCCGAGGCCCCGGCGGGCCGGCCGCGGATCAACCCGGACCTGGTCCGTCTCTCCCGCGAGGAGAGCAGACGTCCCGAGCGGCTACGTGGACGTCCGGGCGGCCCCGGCCGGGGCGGGCCGCCTCCGCGACGAACCTCCGTGCCGAACCGCCCGGACGTCATCAGCCAGCTCGACCGGTCCGGGCTGCTGCCGGCGATCACTTTCGTGTTCAGCCGGGCGGGTTGCGACGCGGCGGTCGCCGCCTGTGTGCGTGCAGGCCTTCGACTGACCACCCCTGACGAACGGGACACCATCCGCGGGCATGTACGGTCCCGCACCTCCAGCATCCCTTCGGATGATCTGCGCGTACTCGGCTACTGGGAGTGGCTGGAAGGCCTGGAACGCGGAATTGCCGCGCACCACGCCGGGATGCTGCCCACCTTCAAGGAAGTGGTCGAGGAACTGTTCGTCCGCGGTCTGGTGCGGGCGGTGTTCGCCACCGAGACCCTGGCGCTCGGCATCAACATGCCGGCGCGCACGGTCGTCCTGGAACGCCTCAGCAAGTTCAACGGCGAGACCCGCGCCGAGATCACACCCGGGGAGTACACCCAGCTCACGGGGCGTGCCGGCCGACGCGGGATCGATGTCGAGGGGCACGCGGTCGTGTTGTGGCAGCCCGGTTTCGACCCGGTCGCGCTCGCCGGGCTCGCGTCAGCCCGCACATATCCACTGCGGTCGTCGTTTCGCCCGTCGTACAACATGGCCGTCAATCTCGTCGGGCGACTCGGGCGGGCCGAGGCCCGCAGTGTTCTTGAGTCGTCCTTTGCACAGTTCCAGGCCGACCGCGCGGTCGTCGGTCTGGCCCGCCAGGTCCGCCGCAACAGCGGCGCGCTCGACGAGCTGGCCGCCAGCATGGCGTGTGAGCAGGGGTCGGTGGCGGGATACTCGGCCTTGCGGGACGCGATCCGGGCCCGCGAGGCGGAGCTTTCGCGCGAGGGCAGCGCGCGCCGTCGGACCGAAGCGGTCGAAGCGCTCTCCCGGCTACGTGTCGGCGATGTCGTTCGTGTTCCGGCTGGTCGGCGCAGCGGGCTGGCAGTCGTCCTCGACCCCGGTGTGGACGGCCACAACGACGGGCCTCGCCCGGTTGTTCTCACCGCCGACCGCCAGGTCCGCCGGCTGTCACTGGTCGACTTTCCCGTGGCCGTGGAAGCAGTGGGGCGGGTGCGGGTCCCGAAAACGTTCAATCCACGGTCGCCGCACTCCCGCCGCGACCTGGCGTCCTTCCTGCACCACGTCGAGGTGCCACCCGAGGCAGGGCGGCGCGCCCACGCCCGAGCGGCCGCCGCCGATGACGCCGGCCTTGCCCGCCTGCGCCGTGAACTGCGTGCCCATCCGGTACACGGCTGCCCGGACCGCGAAGCGCACATGCGCGTCGCCGAGCGGCACGCCAAGCTCCGGCGGGACACCGACACGCTGGAACGGCGGATCGAAGGGCGCACGAACACCGTCGCGAAGATCTTCGATCGGGTATGTGCCACCCTGGAGACCCTGGGCTACCTGCACGGCGACACCGTGACCGGCATCGGCGCCATCCTCGGCCGCATCTACACCGAGCAGGACCTGCTGGTCGCCGAATGCCTGCGCGACAGCGCATGGGACGGGCTGTCACCCGCAGCGCTCGCCGCGGCGGTCTCCACGCTGGTCTACGAGCCCCGCGGTGAGGAAACCGCCGCGCCGAAGATCCCCGGTGATCCGGGGCTGCGGGACGCGCTTGCGGCAACGGCCCGTCTCGCCGGGCGGCTGCGTGACGTCGAGGCCGACCACCGGCTGGACTTCCTGCGCCTGCCCGAGCCCGGATTCGTCTGGGTGGCGTTCGGCTGGGCCTCCGGGCTGTCGCTGGAGAAGGTCCTGACCGACTCCGGGTTGGACCTTACCGCCGGCGACTTCGTCCGCTGGATGCGCCAGCTCATCGATCTGCTTGACCAGATCGTCCAGGTCGCGCCGGAGGGCTCGACCGTACGCGGCACCGCCCGCACGGCTTTGAACGCGGTCCGCCGCGGGGTCGTCGCCTATTCCATGTCGATATGACCGAAGTCGATATGATCGGGTATGGGAGGGTGGATCCCCGTAGATTCTCCAGAAGGAGCGAGCATGACGGTGAAAATCGGTGACCCGATCCCCGACGTCGAAGTTAAGATCATGACCGGGGACGGCCCCAAGGCGATCGGCACCGCCGAGTTGTTGGGCCGGGGCAAGGTCGTGTTGTTCGCGGTACCGGGGGCATTCACTCCGGGCTGTTCACGGGTGCACCTGCCGGGTTTCGTCGAGCACGCGCGGGAACTGACCGCCAAAGGCGTCGAGACCATCGCCTGCGTCGCCGTCAACGACGTGTGGGTGATGGAGGCGTGGGCGCGCGACCAGGGTGCCGACGACACCATCGTGATGGTGGCAGATGGTAACGGCGACTTCGCCGAGGCAATGGGGTTGACGTTCGACGGACAGGGCGCCGGGCTCGGACGGCGCTCCCAGCGTTACGCGGCCGTCCTCGACAACGGTGTGATCACACATCTGGACGTGGAGTCAAAACCGGGTGTGGACGTGAGCTCCTGCGAGGCGGTCCTGCGTCGTCTGTAATCCGCCTCGCCCCGGCTCGGGGCCTGCCCGGTGGATTTCGCGGGATCTGCCGGACAGGCCCTTTTCCGTGCGTTGACGGTCCCCACAGGTGACACACAGCGGTGATCGTCATGGTGGAGCCATGACAGATCCCGTTGCCACGCCCATGGACAGACGCAGGCTCTTCGCCCTC
Organism: Frankia sp. Cppng1_Ct_nod; assembly: GCF_920656135.1. Taxonomy (NCBI): domain Bacteria; kingdom Bacillati; phylum Actinomycetota; class Actinomycetes; order Frankiales; family Frankiaceae; genus Frankia; species Frankia sp. Cppng1_Ct_nod. The sequence continues at coordinate 145,009 of NZ_CAKKTK010000001.1, forward strand.
GGCGGCGTCACGATCGGCGGTATCGTGCTGGCCGGCTGCCAGCCGGCCAAACTCACCGGCGGTTCGTCGTCGGGCGCCACCGCCACGGCGACGCCGTCAACGGCCACAACCACCACGGCCGCCGGCGTATGCGTGTTGACTTCCGAGACGGAGGAAGGCCCCTACTGGTTGGACAACAGCCTCGTCCGCAAGGACGTTACCGAGGGCAAGTCGGGCGCGGCGCTGACGCTGCGACTCAAAGTCGTCGACTACAAGAATTCGTGCGGGCTACTGGCGAACGCGGCCGTTGAGATCTGGCAGTGCGACGCGTGGGGTTACTACTCCGGTTACACGTCGACCAACCCGGGTGGTACCGTGCCCGCCGAAGACGGCGTCGGTGATGAGAAAACCTATCTCCGCGGGATTCAAATCACCGACAGTACGGGCGCCATCGAATTCAAGACAATCTTCCCCGGTTGGTACAGCGGCAGGGCGGTGCACATTCACTGCAAGGTCTACACCGGCGGCTCGGTGGACAGCAACACCGATACCTACGAGGGCGGCACGGCACACCACACCGGCCGGTTCTTCTTCGCGGACGACCTGGTGACCCAGCTCGAGGCGACGGCGCCGTACAACCAGCACACGGGCACCATCACCACGCTCGCCAACGATTCGGTCTACACGGGCAAGGGCGTGCAGGACGGCCTGTTGACCGTCACGGGGTCGGTGTCCAAGGGCTTTGTCGGCACGATAACGGTCGGTGTCGATCCGAGCTACACGGCCACGTCCGGCAATCCCACCGGAGCCCCCGGCTCCTCGCCGAGCGGTGCTCCGGCCTGAGGCGTATTTCCACCCGAGCCGCGGTCTCCGCCTGAGCAAGGTATGACATATCCCTGACGCGGCAGTGCAGTCACGTGACTGTGGTTGCACGGCCGTCAAAGTTCTTTACAGCACAACCGTCCCGGCCGGCGGGCATTCACCGTGATGACCACGGTCGTACGCCCGGTAACCGCCGGCCGTGGAGCCTTCCCAGGAACAGCGGGCCTCATAACGGTGATGCGCCTGCCCATCCACGGAGTTCTCCTTTCGGGACTGTGATGCGTAGGTGGAAACCATCACCATGGTGACGGTTTCTACCTACAGGCGACGGCCATCAGCCTCAGCGTCCCGGCCGGCGCCTGTCCCACTGATATACCTCGCTGTCATGAGCAGCCTGGCTGGCGGGTAAGGGGTCGGGTCACGGGTCGGGTCACGGGTCAGGTCCGATCGTGCGCGGCATCCGGATAGGGGCCCCATGCTTGCCTGCTGGTGGTGGCGGGCTTACGACCGAGTTTGCCGGAACGGACCTGGGTGGCGAGGCTGTCGAGGATCACCCGGCTGGACAGCAGCGCGGTCTGTTCGGCCCAGTCGTAGGGAGGGGAGCACTCGACGACCTCGATGCCCGCCAGACCGGGTTCAGAGATCATTCGGACGAGGTTGAGGGCTTCGCGGGGCAGGAGACCGCCCGGTTCGGGCCAGCCGGTGCCGGGGACGAAGCCGGCGTCGATGACGTCGATGTCGAAGGACAGGTACACCGCCTTCGCGTCCTTCCACGCCGTCTCCAGGGCGACCTCGGCGACCTTCTCGATGCCAACCCGTTCCACGTCTCCGACGGTGATGACGGTCGTGCCACGCTCACGGCCGACCTTGACCCCGGCCCGTGGCGCCTGCCAGCCACCGATACCGATCTGGACCAGGTTGGTGGCCGGCGCGTTGCGGATGTTGGTCGCATGGAACCACGGCGTGGTGTGCATCCGTTCGTCGAGGTCGGTTTCCTGGGTGTCGACATGTCGATCGAAGTGGATGATTCCGATGTTGCCGTCCAGGTACGGCGCCATTCCACGAATGGTCGGGAAACCGATCGAGTGGTCCCCGCCGAGGACGACCGGCACCACACCCTGCTGCACGACGTGGGCCATGGCCTGGCTGATCTGGTCGAAGGACTTCTCCAGGTTGCCGGGGATGGTGAACACGTCGCCGATGTCGACGATGTTGAGCTGTTCGCGCAGGTCGACGCCGAGTTCGTAGGAGTAGGTGCCGAACAGGTTGGTCGAGCGTCGGATGCCCTGCGGGCCGAACCGGGTGCCAGGCCGGTAGGTCGTCCCCGCATCCAGCGGTACCCCGAAAACCGCCACCTCGGCATCCCCGACATCGTGCACGTCCTCGATATAAGGGCATTTCAGGAATGTGCCGCGCTCACCTGAAAAATGCGGTATCTCCCCTCGGGCGAAGGTCGGAATTGTGCGATCAATGATCGTCGCCGCCCCGGGCAGGCCGTGGGCGAGCCGACGTTGAACCTCGTCCTCGTACCGCCGGGTCGGCAGTTGCGCCTCGGCATGTTGCGCCCAGCTACCCTGGAAGGTGACCCGATTGTTGTCGGACGCCGCCATAACGCTCCTTCGTAGCACCGTTTTGTCACTGACTGGATCCGGCGTACCTCGTCCGAGGTGTCATTTCGTGGAGCTTCACCGTGCGGCGACGAAGAATGACAGGCGGTCTTCCGCGAGAATCCGCCGTGTAGTGATCCGCTCCGGATAGGAACGCATGAACATGTTGGTGAAATGAGTTCCGTAGCGGATGTACTCGGTACCCAGGCCGGACAGCGGACGGAGGTACGCTTCGAAGTTGGGCTCGTGGAAATATGCCAGGGCGAAGCGCTCGCGAGTGTTCAGTCTGACCTTGTGCGGCGTGGAGAGCAGAAAACCGTTCGTCAGGAACTGCAGGATGTCGCCGGGGAACACCGTCAGCACGCTCGGCACCGGCTTCACGAACGTCCACGGCTGTTCGTTCTCATACATGCCCGCCGCGCTTTCGTTCTCCAGCCAGTTCCTGTTCCGCTGCTCCCCTTCGACCGGTGGACGTATGTAGAGCCCGCCCACGTCATCCTGAGCGGCGATCACCAACATGCCGTAGTCGGTGTGGGCACCGATGCCCCGGGAGGTCTGCTCCGAGCGGGCTGGGAAACGCAGGACCCGCATGTGATGCCAGCCGTCGACGGCTAATTTCGTCAACGCGTCGGTGTCGTCCAGCTCCAGGCCCAGAGCCGTGAGTTTCAGTAGTCTCTCGCCGACGGAACCCAGCTCATCCATGAACACCTGCATGCTCTGCTGGTATTCGCGGTCGGGCCAGGGGGCCGGACCATGACCTGGCCACCGGGCCTGTACCCGAGCGTCGTCCAGCGGAACGTCCTTGCAGACCGTGAAAATCTCGGAGTAGTCCGCCTCTCCGGCCGTGACCTCCTCCCCGGAAGCGATGTACCCGCTGTAGGTCAGATCACTGATGCACCGGGCCTTGAAGTCCATGGGCATGCCGAAGAAACGCCTGCTCGCCTCGAGCGCCTCCAGGGTCTTTCGGTCCTGTGCCGGGTCGGTGGCAACCTGGTAAATTCCGTCGGACCGCCATGCCTGGATCATCTCGCGCGCCAGATGAATATCGGATTCCGTTCCACTGACGGCCTCGGGCAGCCTGAATGTTTGCAGATCGGTCATTTTCGTCCCTTTCGCTGGCTTGATAACGTACCCGCATCGCGAATATCACGTCCGCTTCGCGCGGCCCGGGAAAAGCTGGATCCGATGTGGGGCGTAGCTTCCCGCGTTGCGGTCTCTTATACCAGGATCGCCTTATACCAGTATCGACTGTTACCTGTTTTCGCAATACTGGGCAACGATTCCTGGTACTGCCAATACCAGCATTCTGTCGAGTGCTGCAGCATCAGTGGTTGCGGCGTGTTCCTGATCCTCATAGATAGGGTCTGAGCTGCGTGTATGTGACGTTTGCAGTGGCAGTGGCGGGCACGGTCCTGGTGGCGACGGCACCAGGCGGGGGCGGCTCGCCGTATTTCGATGAAGACGTCATCTCCGCCCTGGACGAGATCGAGGTCGAGCGCAGGAAGGACTTTCCCAGGGAGATCGATCCGAGTATCGACGGGTGCGCTATCTACTGGACCTCGGCGTTCTGTCCAAGACCAGGAAACTCTGTCCAAGACCAGGAAACACAGGGCTGCCACGACCACGGTGTACGACTGGACTCTCGTCACCCGTAACACCAAGGACTTCGCGTCCACCGGCGCGCGAATGTCGAACCCGTTCACCGGCGGACCTGCGTGAGGTCACCTCAGCGGTTTGGCGAAGTGGTGGGCCCAGATGTGCATCCGGTGGTGCAGGTCGACCGGGCCTGCGCGGTCGTGACCAGATCGTCGACGTGGAGCTTACGCAGAGCCGACGCGGTGTCCATGATCCGCCAACCGGCCACGGCCAGGACGGTCGGCCAGCGGGGGGTCGTCGGGCGACAGGTCAACAGTGTTCACACTACGGATTACATCACCTACCAGGCGTGAGCGGAAAATCCCGGCCAGGTCGAGATCCGCGGGTGGCGGGCCGGATGCGGGTAAGCCCCACAGCGTCGGGCAGGCCTTGCTGTAGGTGGAAACCATCGTCGGGGCAACGGTTTCCACCTACAGCAGACAGCTATCTGACCTCAGCCGGCCGGCTGAGGTCAGATCCATGCACTTGACCCGGAGCTTGGAGATCTGTTGTGCTCATCGGGCCAAGACAACGGACGCCCAGGCGATCGACGCGAAGAAAGTCAGGAGGAAACGGGTGGGAGTCCGCTGGCGGCGCGCGTCTGAGGGAGTCCATGTGTCCGGATGGGCACGGGTAGCCGGGCTGCTCGCCGGTGCCGCCCTCGACGCAGCCCTCGCCGACCCGCACCGGATGCATCCGGTGGCCGCCTTCGGTACGGTCGCCGACCGTACCGAACGACTGCTGTACCGGGACAGCCGTACCGCGGGCCTCGCCTACACATCCGTTCTCGCCGGTGGCACGATTGCCGTCGGCGCCCTGGCGCGTTCCGGCATGACCAGAGCCGGCCGCCGGTTCGGGTATCAGGGTACGACCTCGGCCGTCCTGACCGCGGCGGCGACATGGACGGTCCTCGGTGGAACGTCACTGCGCAGGCATGGCCGCCGGCTCGGTACCGAACTCATCCGCGGAGACGTGGCCGCGGCCCGTGGCCGCCTGCCCGCGCTGTGCGGCCGGGACCCGGCTGTCCTCGACATCGCGGGGCTTGCCCGTGCCGGGGTCGAATCACTCGCCGAGAACACCTCCGACGCGGTGGTCGGACCGCTGGTGTGGGGAGCCCTCGGCGGCGTACCGGGCCTGCTCGGCTACCGGGCGATCAACACCCTGGACGCGATGGTCGGCTACCGCAGCACCCGCCACGTCCGCTTCGGCTGGGCCTCCGCCCGCCTCGACGATCTCGCGAACCTGCTGCCGTCCCGGGTCGCCGGGCTGCTGGCCTGCGCATGCGCGCCGGTTGTCGGCGGCTCACCGGTCGACGCCTACTGGGTGATGCGCCGTGACGGCGCAAGCCATCCGAGCCCGAACGCGGGCCAGGTGGAGGCCGCGTTCGCGGGCGCGCTCGGACTACGCCTCGGCGGGACGCTGCGCTACCACCACGGGGTGGAACACCGGCCCGTCCTGGGCTACGGCCGGCCGGCCGAACCCGCCGACCTGGAACGGGCCGCGGTGCTGTCCGCCGCGGTCAGCGCCAGCGCGCTCGTACTGTCGGTGGGAGTGAGCGCGGCAATGTCGACAGCCTGGTCGGCAGCCTGGTCTGCGTGGACGTCGGCCCGGCCGTCCGGCACCCACCGCGACAACCAGCGGTGACCGGGGGGGCGCTGTTGGTTGCCGGAACCACGTCGGACGCGGGCAAGAGCGTGGTCACCGCCGGGCTGTGCCGATGGCTGGCCCGCCAGGGGGTACGGGTCGCGCCGTTCAAGGCGCAGAACATGGCGCTGAACTCGACGGTGACCGCGGACGGCGCCGAGATCGGCCGCGCCCAGGCGATGCAGGCCGCCGCCGCCGGGGTCGAACCGGAGGCGGCGATGAACCCGGTGCTACTCAAACCCGGCGGTGACCGACACAGCCAGCTCATCGTCCTGGGCCGCCCGGTCGCCGAGGTGGATGCGCTCGGCTACCGTCCGCACAAGGCGCGCCTCGCCGGCATCGTCGCGGACTGCCTGGCCGACCTGCGCGGCCGGTTCGACGCGGTGATCTGCGAGGGCGCCGGCTCACCCGCGGAGATCAACCTGCGGGACACCGACATCGCGAACATGGGCCTGGCCCGGGCCGCGAACCTGCCGGTGCTGGTCGTCGGCGACATCGACCGGGGCGGTGTTTTCGCCGCGATGTTCGGCACCCTCGCCCTGCTCGACGCGGACGACCAGGCACTGGTCTCGGGCTGGATCATCAACAAGTTCCGCGGCGACGTCCGGCTGCTCGAACCCGGGCTGCGCCAACTCGAAAAGCTCACCGGACGCGGCGTGCACGGCGTGCTGCCGTGGCGGTCCGGGCTGTGGCTGGACGTCGAGGACTCCCTCGATCTCGCCTCCTACCCGACCGACGGTGATCCGGGCGACATCCCGGCCACCGCCATCCCGGCCACCACGCAGGACACCGGATGCGATGTCCTGCGTGTCGCGGTGATCCGGCTGCCGCGACTGTCCAACATCACCGACATCGACGCGCTGCGGGCCGAACCCCGGGTGGCCGTCCGGTTCGCGACCCGGCCCGCCGACCTCGCGGGCGCCGACCTGGTGATCCTCCCCGGGACCCGGGCCACCGTCGCCGACCTCGGATGGCTGCGCCGCCGCGGTCTGGACGCCGCGCTGCGGGCGCGGGCGGCCGACGCGGCGCCGGTGCTCGGGATCTGCGGCGGCTACCAGATGCTCGGCCGGCGCATCGACGACCCTGTCGAATCCGGCGCCGGCGAGGTGACCGGACTCGGACTGCTACCCGTGACCACCGTCTTCGCCCCGGACAAGCTGCTCGGCCGGTGCGCCGGCACCACATCCGACGGGTTGGACGTGACCGGATACGAGATCCGCCACGGCCGGCTCACCGTCGATGGCGGTGAGCCCTTCGCCGTGGACGGTGTCCGCGTCGGCTCGGTGGCCGGTACCAGCTGGCATGGACTGCTGGAGAACGACGGGTTCCGCCGGGTGTTCCTCACCGAGGTCGCGGCACGGTCCGGACGATCGTTCACCCCGGCCCGGACCTGCTTCGCCGACGTCCGCCAGCGTCGGCTCGACGCCCTCGGTGACCTGGTCGCCGACCATCTCGACACCGCCGCCGTCCGCAGGCTGCTCGACGGCGGCCCACCGGCCGGCCTACCCTTCATCCCCCCCGGAGCGCCCTGAGATGTCCGCCGGCGACGAGCCTGTGATCGACGAGCCCGTGATCGTCCTGCTGTCCACCGCGGACACCGAACTGCTCGCGGCACGCGCCGGCGAGATGGCGTGGCGGGTCGCGAATCCCGCGCGGCTCACCGCCGCCGACGTCCCCGCGCTGCTGGACGGGGCGGGCGCGGTCGTCGTCCGTCTCCTGGGCGGAACCAGGACCTGGCCGGACGGTCTTGCCGCGACGCTCGCCGCGGGCCTGCCCACGGTCTGTCTCGGCGGGGAGGCGGTGCCCGACGCGGAGCTGATGGGCCGTTCGTCCGTTCCCGCCGGTGTCGCGACCGCGGCCCTGGGCTACCTTGTCGAGGGCGGTACGGCGAACCTCGTCGAGCTGTACCGTTTCCTCGCCGACACGCTGCTGCTCACCGGGTTCGGCTTCGCACCGCCCGCGACGATGCCCGCCGCCGGGGTGCACGGCACGCGGGAACACACATCCAGACGTCCCACGGTCGGTGTGGTGTTCTACCGGGCGCACGCGACGTCCGGGAACACCGGGTTCGTCGACGTGCTCTGCGACGCGGTGGAGGCACGCGGGGCCAACGCCCGGCCGGTGTTCGCCCCGTCCCTGCGCGGCCTGGACGTCTCCGACCGCGCGGGCGGCGGCGGTACCGGCGGCGTCCTGGATCTGCTCGCCGGGGTGGACGCGCTGGTCGTGACGGTGCTCGCCGCCGGTGGTACCCGGGCGTCGGATGCGTCCGCGGGCGGTGACGAGGAGGCGTGGGACGTCGGCGCGCTCGCCGCCTTGGACGTGCCCGTGGTGCAGGGCCTGTGCCTGACCTCGTCACGGGCGCAGTGGGAGGCGGGGGACGCGGGCCTGTCCCCGATGGACGCGGCCATGCAGGTCGCGATCCCCGAGTTCGACGGTCGGATCATCACGGTGCCGTTCTCCTTCAAGGAGTCGGGGCCGGACGGTGTACCCCTCTACACGGCCGACCCCGAACGCGCCGGGCGACTGGCCGGGATCGCCGTCCGGCTCGGACGGCTCCGCCACGTCCCGAACAGCAAGAAGAAGATCGCGCTGGTGTTGTCGTCCTACCCGACGAAACACGCCCGGGTCGGTAACGCCGTGGGCCTAGACACCCCGGTGTCCGCGATCCGGCTGCTGGGCGCGCTGCGCGCCGCCGGCTACGACCTGGGCGAGGACGGCCCGGACGGGCGGGCGGTCCCGGTCGACGGGGACACCCTCATCCACACCCTGATCGCAGCCGGCGGGCATGACGTGGAGTGGCTGACCGAACAGCAGCTCGCGGCCGCGCCGGCCCGGGTGCCGGCGCCGGTGTACCGACGTTGGTTCGACGCTCTGCCGCAGTCCCTGCGGGAGGGGATGGTCCGGCACTGGGGTGACCCGCCGGGCTCCCTGTACGTCGATGATCCCGATGCCGGCAGGAAACCGAATGCAGGACGACCGAATGCCGGCAGGGAACCGGCGATCGTGCTGGCCGCGCTGCGCTTCGGCAACGTCCTGCTCATGATCCAGCCGCCGCGGGGGTTCGGGGAGAACCCGGTGGCGATCTACCACGACCCGGACCTGCCCCCGTCCCACCACTACCTGGCCGCCTACCGCTGGCTGGACGCCGAGTTCGGCGCGGACGCGGTCGTGCACCTCGGCAAGCACGGCACGCTGGAATGGCTGCCCGGCAAGGGCCTCGGACTGTCCGCGGGGTGCGCCCCGGACGCCGTCCTCGGTGACCTGCCGCTGGTCTACCCGTTCCTGGTCAACGACCCGGGCGAGGGCACCCAGGCGAAACGCCGCGCACACGCGGTGATCGTCGATCATCTGGTGCCTCCGATGGCCCGCGCCGACACCTACGGTGACATGGCCCGCCTGGAACAGCTCCTCGACGAGCATGCGACACTCGCCGCGCTGGACCCGACCAAGCTGCCCGCGGTCCGCGCCCAGATCTGGACGCTGATCCAGGCCGCGCAGCTCCATCACGACCTGGGGTTGGACGAACGGCCCGGCGACGCCGACTTCGACGACTTCCTCCTGCACGTCGACGGCTACCTGTGCGAGGTGAAGGACACCCAGATCCGCGACGGGCTGCACATCCTCGGGGACGCCCCGGCCGGCGAGGCGCGGGTGAACCTGGTGCTCGCGATCCTGCGGGCGTCGCAGGTGTGGAGCGGCACCGCCCGGGCGCTGCCGGGTCTGCGGGCCGCCCTCGGCCATGTCGAGGGCGGCGGCGCCGCGCGGGCCGAGGTGGACGGTTTCGAGACGACCGCCCGCGCGCTCGTCACCGGGATGGACGCCGCCGGCTGGGACCCGTCCGCCGCCCCCCGGGTGTACGCGGACGTCCTGGGAACGGACGTTCCCAGAGCCGATACCGACGATGCGATACGTGCTGATGCCGCGGCCGTCGAGAAGGTCCTGGCGTTCGCCGCATCCGAGGTGGTACCGCGCCTGGAACGCACCCCGGACGAGATCACGAACGTGCTACGGGCCCTCGGCGGTGGGTTCGTGCCACCGGGCCCGTCGGGTTCACCCACCCGTGGGCTGGTCAACGTGCTGCCGACCGGGCGGAACTTCTACTCGGTGGACCCGAAGGCCATCCCGTCCCGGCTGGCCTGGGAGACCGGTCGTGCCCTCGCCGACTCGCTGCTCGCCCGCCACCTCGCGGACACCGGCACCTACCCGTCCTCGGTCGGCCTGACCGTGTGGGGCACCTCCGCCATGCGTACGCAGGGTGACGATATCGCCGAGGTGCTGGCGCTGCTCGGCTGCCGTCCGACCTGGGACGACGCCTCCCGGCGGGTCACCGGCTTCGAGGTGGTGGGGCTCGCGGAGCTCGGCCGGCCCCGGGTGGACGTCGTCGTGCGGATCTCCGGTTTCTTCCGGGACGCCTTCCCCCATGTGGTCGCGCTGCTCGACGACGCGGTGACCGCGGTCGCGGCGCTCGACGACGAAGCCGACGCCGACAACGCGCTGGCCGCCCACGTCCGCGCGGACCTGGCCCAGGGCGGTGCCGCGCACGGTGACCCGCGGCGGGCCACCACGCGGATCTTCGGATCGAAGCCGGGGGCGTACGGCGCCGGCCTGCTGCCGCTCATCGACTCCCGGGCGTGGCGGTCGGACGCGGACCTCGCCGAGGTGTACGCGGTCTGGGGCGGCTACGCCTACGGGCGCGGCCTCGGCGGCCGGGCGGCCCGGGGCGACATGGAGCAGGCGTTCCGCCGCATCCAGGTGGCCGTGAAGAACCAGGACACCCGCGAGCACGACCTGGTCGACTCCGACGACTACTTCCAGTACCACGGCGGGATGGTCGCGGCGGTCCGCGCGCTCACCGGAACCTCACCGGCCGCCTACGTCGGGGACAGCGCCATGCCGGACTCAGTGAAAACACGGACGCTGCAGGAGGAGACCCACCGGGTGTTCCGCGCCCGGGTGGTGAACCCGCGGTGGATCGCGGCGATGCGCCGCCACGGTTACAAGGGTGCGTTCGAACTGGCGGCAACCGTCGACTACCTGTTCGGCTACGACGCCACCGCGGGCGTGGTCCAGGACTGGATGTACGAGTCGCTGGCCGCCGCCTACGTCTTCGATCCGGAAACCCGCGATTTCATGCGCACGTCCAACCCGTGGGCGCTGCGCGCCGTCGCCGAACGCCTGCTGGAAGCCGCCGACCGCGGACTGTGGGAGAAACCCGACGCCGCCACCATCGACGGCCTGCAACAGACCTACCTGGAACTCGAAGGCGACCTCGAAGGCACCAAAGAATAGCTGGAGGACAGGCTCCGATCGATATTAGGTATCAGTTCCCTGTCCCGTCAGCTCTCTGTTTCCCACAGGGCTGATATCGGGACGGACATCAACCGGTTGCCGAAACCGAGTACACCCTGCCGTCCGGTGTTCAAAACGATGCCCTGGACGAACCGGGGGCCGAGCAGGTCACGCAACGTTACCAGCCCACGGAAGTCGTCACCGGTGACGGTATCGGCTGTCTTGCATTCAATAGCGATGATCTAGCCGTCGTCACGTTCCAACACGATGTCGACTTCGGCGCCGCCACTGATCCGCCAATGGTGGAGACGCACCGAATTGTCACTCCAGGTGGCCTGCTTGGCCAGTTCGTTCACGATGAAGGTCTCCACCAGCGGGCCGCGGGCCGGCGCGACCGGCCTGGCCAGGGCCTCGGGGGAACGGACAGGTACTCCTCGGCGATTGCGGCGCAGGCGCGTCGAAGGTCGGTAGCCATTGGGAACACCCCTGCCAGCGACGGCGCTCGGACAGGGGCAGTGTACATCTCACGGAACCTTGGACCGACATTCCACAGCCTGGTGATACGACATCTGACAGCAGGTTCGACCGACACTTGCCGAACAGCCACACCGACATTTCGCGGACAGGATGGCGGACGGGATGGCGGACGGGATGGCGGACGGGATGGCGGACGGGATGCTCGCCTTTTGCCGGAGTCATGGGATGCGACAGAGCTGGATTCGAGGCCCCCGAGACTGGCAGCAGAGGAACGAAAAGTTCCGTTACCGGCCGGTCTGTCTATCGGCCGCCGGTAACGTCAAGGATCGCGCCGGTCACATAGGACGCTTCGGATGAACACAGCCAGGCGATCGCGTGGGCTACTTCGCCGGGCTCGCCTCCGCGTCCCACCGGGACGGCCGAGGCGAGCCGCTCGACACGGCCAGGCTGGCCGTTACCAGCATGGATACCGGTATGGATGAGCCCGGGGCGAACGGCGTTGACCCGGATACCGTCTTGGGCGACCTCCTTGGCCAGACCGATTGTCATCGTATCGATGGCGCCCTTGGACGCGGCGTAGTCGACGTATTCGGCGGGGCTGCCGAGGCGAGCAGCTGCGGAGGAGACGTTGACGATTACTCCTCCTGTTCCGCCATGTCGTGTGGACATGTGCCGAATCGCATGGCCGGCGCACAGGAAGGCACCGATGACGTTGACCGTGAACATCTGGACGAGTCGTTCACCGGTCATGTCCTCAACCCTGGTGGGTGCGGCGACGATGCCCGCGTTGTTGACCAGCGCGGTCACCTTTCCCAGACGGCCGGCGGCCTCGAACAGCGCCGCGATCCCGTCCGGAGACGTGACGTCGGCGGGTACGGCGAGCGCGGCCACACCGGCGGCTTCGCAGGCAGCCACGACCATACGGGCTGGCTCGGCGGCTTCCCGGAAACCGATACACACATCCCAGCCCCGCTGGGACAGCAGTATTGCCGTAGCCGCACCGATACCGCGGCTGCCACCCGTGACAACCACGACGCCTCTCAACCGACACCTCATCATCTATGCGACCCGATCCGGCTACGTTAACGATGCCACCGTCGACACCCTGCAACAGATCTACCCGGAACTCGAAGGCGACTACGACGACGAGGCGTCCGCCCGGTCGCAGGGCGTCGGTGGCGGTGCGGGCCCAGGCGTCGAGTTCGGCTTCGAAGGCCCTCCGGCGACACTGCCGGTCTTGTCCAAAAAAGTCCCTCGTTGTCGGATCCATCGGCTAGACTGAACATATGTTCGAAGAAAACGGGCGTGCTGCCGGCGCGGTCCGCGCCGACGTGGGGGTGACGGTCACCCCCGGGTCCGATCATGCCCAGCCGAAGTCGGTGGACGTGGAGGGGCTGGATGCGGATAGCTGCCTGACTCTGATGGTCCGGGCGGCTCGGCAGCGGGCCTACTGGGATGCGGTCATGGTCCGCGCGCAGGACCGGTTCACCCGGCTGCGGCCCGCCGCGGCCGGTTCCGGTCGGGGGTTCTGCGAGTTCGCGGCCGACGAGGTCGCCGCCGAACTTGCCGTGTCCCCGACCGCCGCCGCCGGCCAGCTCGACCTCGCGCACACCCTGACCGGCCGGTTGCCTGCGACCGTGGACGCGTTGGCAGCCGGGACGATCGACCTGCTCCGGGCCCGGGCGCTCGCCGAGGCCACTGGAGCCCTGTCGCACGCCCAGGCATCACAGGTGGAGCAACGGATACTGACCGGCGGTGGGCGGGCCAGTCATGCCCGGTTCCGCGACGCGCTGCGCCGTACGGTCCTAGCGGTCGACCCCGCCGGTGCCGCAGCCCGCCACCGCCATGCCCGCCGCGACCGCCAGGTACACCTCCGCCCGGTCGAGGACGGCATGGCCGAACTGTGGGCGCTGCTCCCGGCTGTCGAGGCCCAGGCCGCCTACCAGCGCATCGACGGTCTCGCTCGCCGTAGCAGCGGTCCTGGCGATTCCCGCGGCATCGATGAACGCCGCGCCGACATTCTCACCGACCTGCTCCTCGGCCACGACCGGGGCAGGGTCCGCATCGAGATCGCTGTCACCGTCCCCGCCACTACCCTGCTCGGCCTGACCGACACCCCCGGCGAGCTGGCCGGCTACGGGCCGATCCCCGCCGCCCTGGCCCGCGCGCTGGCCGAACACGCCACCTGGCGGCGGATCCTCACCGACCCGGCCGACGGCCGCCTGCGGGAGGTCGGCCGCCGCCGGTTCCCTTCACCGGCGCTCGCCCGCCACATCCAGACCCGGGACCGCACCTGCCGTTTCCCCGGCTGCGCGAAACCCGCCCGGTCCTGCGACCTCGGCCTCCTGTGCCGCCATCACCACCGGTTGAAACACGAAAACAGCTGGACACTGCACCAGCCCACACCCGGCCACTTCACCTGGACCAGCCCGGAGAAACGCACCTACCACATCACACCCGAACCCGATGCCACACCCTGTGACGAATCCAAGCCCCACAGCCCGGAAGACGATCCACCCCCTTATTGACCAGAAACTGGTCCATACACCCCCGGCCACTGCCACGTCACACGGATGGGCCGGGGACTGGTCATGTGGGAGGAGTTCACTTGACGAAGCTCGGATTGCGGGGTCTCGACGCGTAGTACCAGGGTGACCCGTTGGACCGTGCGCGGAGTGAACATCTGCCGATGTAGCGGATCAGTTTGCCCCCGCACCAACGGAATATGACCTTGCATGAGCACGGTCCCGTCCGCGCTGTCATGCAACGCCCACCAGAGCCGAACGGGATACGGCAGAGGGACAGCAGCGCGGAGATCGCCACTCAAAGCGACGGCTACGTGCGGGCCAGGAAGCTGAACCGTCAAGGTATGACTGGGGGAATTATTGATATTCAGATTCCATTCGATTTTGTTCGGCCGCTTCCAGGCCCACGGCTGTCCCGGCACGACGGATACCGGCGTGGGGCGCAGCCGCCACACCTGCCATGCAAACACGAACGGAGAGCCGAACAAGCTGATCGTGAAGAGCAGGAAAGCCCATCCCCAGAACTCGCCGAAGTCGACACTGGCGTCGGGGTCATTCTGAAAGGACTGCGGTACCACCGCTATGTAGACGCAACACACCACGACGAAAAAGAGGAACAGGCCGCCGGCGGTCCATCCGAGACTACGCAGCCCCCGAAACCGCCTTGCCGGACGGGCCGACACCGGACGAGGGGCGGACGACAATACCGGTGGGACAGTCCGGCCCGGTGGGGGCGGAACCGGTCGAACCGGCCCGGGGGTAGGGGGAACCGACGGAACCGGTGGGGCAGGCGGCTGCATCGGCATGTGGAACGTGGGCTGTGGAGCCTGATGCATGGGAGCCTGATGCATGGCCGTGGGGGCGGGGGTGCGTTCCGCGGCTTCCCGTACCTCGTCCCTGAGGCGGACAACGATGCCGGACCGAGAGGTCCAGCGCGGGCCGTAGCCGTGGGCAGCGGCCTGGGCGAGGTCGAGCGCGAACGCCCGGGTGGAAGGGTGCCGCTCGGCAGGGTTCTTGGCGAGGGCGCGCATGACGACGTTCGTCACCGGTACCGGAATTCCGGCAGGTGGTGGAGGCGTGGTGCTGAGGTGGTGGTGGTACAGCGCGAGCGGCGGCAACTTCGGGTCGAAGGGCGGCACTCCGGCGAGCAGCTCGTACAGGACGACACCGAGTGCGTAGATGTCGGTTGCCGGCCCGAGCCGGCCGCCGGTGATCTGCTCGGGGGCCATGTACTTGGGGGTTCCCACGACGGCGCTCGCGCTGACCGCCGTCCCTTCGAATATCTTCGAGATGCCGAAGTCGGTCACCTTCAGCAGATCATGACCGTCGAACATCATGTTGTCCGACTTGATGTCACGATGCAGCACGCCCTGGTCGTGCGCACAGGACAGAGCCTCAGCAACGGCCAGTCCGACCGAGCAGGCGCCTTCGGGGGGCATCCCACCCCGGCGCCGGGTGAGGGTTCCGCCGGCCAGCAGCTCCATAATGATCAGACAGAGCTCGTCGTCCTCGACATAATCGTAGATCCGGACAACATGCGGATGGTCCATCCCCGCGAGTACCCGCGCCTCGGCGGCGAAGCCCGCCGGAGCGCCGTCGTCGGCCGCTGCCAGTACCTTGACCGCGACATCGCGGTCAAGGCGACGGTGCCGGCCCTTCAGGACCAACCCGAAGCCACCGGCGCCGAGCTCGCCCCCCAGCTCGTATGCGGGCAGTGCCGCGGCAACCCGCGCACGATCAATAATCATTGCGGGACGGCTACTCCGCAACCGGAACAAACACCTGTGAACCATCCGAAACCAAGCATCGTTCCCCCACGGCAGGAAATCCTGGCAGCTGTCACGATACGCAGGCAGCCCCTACCCGGTAGTCGCGGACCATGTCAGGCTTAATGATCATGCGATGGGTAGAGGCCTGTACCCAGGTGGACGCACGTCACGGTTGACCGCCGCATGCAGGTCCGTTGTGTCATGCTGGGGTGCGCGACGGCAGTGGAGGAAGCCGGTGGGAATCCGGCGCGGTCCCGCCACTGTCACCGGGGAGCAACCTCTCACCATGTGTCACGGCCGTGAATGCGGTTGGAAGGCCGAGGGGAAGCGCCGATCCGGAAGTCAGGATACTCCGGCCGTCCGCACCGTTACCGAGGGCGAGGAAACCCGAGGGAGGACCGCGGCATGCCCCCGTACACCCGTCAGCTCATCTCCGGCGTACAGTTCGGCGCCCGTTCGCAGTTCGGCGCCCAGTTCGAGCAAGGATGACGGCCTACCCGCTGTCCGCGGTGGTGGGCATGGACGACCTACGGCTCGCACTCGTCCTCAACGCCGTGTCACCGGCCATCGGTGGGGTACTCGTCCGCGGCGAGAAGGGCACCGCCAAATCGACGGCGGTGCGTGGGCTCGCCGCACTGCTCCCACCGGTCAGCGTGGTGACCGGCTGCCGGTTCTCCTGCGACCCGGCCGGGCCCGACCCCGACTGCCCGGACGGCCCGCACCCACCCGAGGCCCGGCCGACGACCCGGACGGCCCGGCTGGTGGAACTGCCCGTAGGCGCCTCCGAGGACCGGGTCACCGGGGCGATCGACCTGGACCGGGCGCTCACCGAAGGTGTCACCGCGCTGCGTCCCGGACTGCTCGCCGCCGCCCACCGTGGCCTGCTCTACGTCGACGAGGTCAACCTCCTGCACGACCATCTCGTCGACCTGCTGCTGGACGCGGCCGCCCTCGGCATCGCCCATGTCGAACGCGACGGGGTGTCGGTCCGCCACGCGGCCCGGTTCCTGCTGGTCGGGACGATGAACCCGGAAGAAGGCGAGCTGCGCCCGCAGCTGCTCGACCGCTTCGGACTGACCGTCGAGGTCGCCGCGAGCAGGGACCCGCAGGTGCGTGCGGAGGTCGTACGCCGACGGCTGGCCTACGACGCCGACCCGACGGCGTTCGCCGCCCGTTGGGCGGGCGAGGACGCCGCGCTCGCCACCCGGATCGCCGCCGCCCGCGACCGACTGCCCGCCGTCGAGCTGCCCGACGCGGCGTTGCGCCAGGTCACCGCGGTCTGCGCGGCGTTCGACGTGGACGGGATGCGCGCGGACGTGGTCGTGGCCCGGGCCGCGATCGCGCTGGCCGCGTGGGAAGGCCGGGCGAACGTCGACGCCGACGACGTCCGCCGGGCGGCTCGCCTCGCCCTCCCGCACCGGCGCCGCCGCGGCCCGTTCGACGCTCCCGGTCTGGACGAGGACGTCCTCACCGAGGCGCTCGAGCGCGCGGGGGAAGCTCCCCCCGACCCCGACCCGGACCCCGACCCGGACCCCGACCCCGACCCCGACCATGGCGGACCGCCGACCGCTGGTGGCGGTGGAGGCGGTGGGCGACCTGCCGCGCAGGCCGGTCCGCCGGCCCCACGCGCACCCGAACAGCGCCCGGCGGAACAGTGGCAGCGCCCGGCGGAGCACAGCGACACGGGTACGCCGGCCGACAGCGCCTCTCCCTCCCCGCCCGGCCGCCCGCCCGGACCGCCCGGCCCGTCGTTGCGTCCCCGCCGCCTGGAGATCCCCGGTACCGGGACGAACCTCGGTGCGGCCGGCCGGCGGTCACGTGCCCGCACCTCCCACGGCGCGGTCGTGACCGCATCCCCGGACGCACCCGGGCTGCACCTGCCGGCGACCCTGCGGGCAGCCGCGCCGTGGCAGCATCGTCGCGGACGCTCCGGCCCGGGGCTGGTGCTGCGACCATCCGACCGGCGTGGAGCGGTCCGGGCGGGACGTGAGGGCAACCTCGTCCTGTTCGTGGTGGACGCCAGCGGTTCCATGGCCGCCCGAACCCGGATGCGTACCGTCACCACCGCCGTGCTGTCCCTCCTGCTGGACGCCTATCAGCGCCGCGACCGAATCGGGATGATCACCTTCAGGGGGTCCGGCGCCGAGGTCGTGCTGGCGCCGACGTCCAGCGTGGAGGTGGGCGCCGCACGGCTCGCGTCCCTGCCGACCGGCGGGCGCACCCCGCTCGCGGCCGGACTCGCCCGCGCCGGGGAGGTCCTCGCAACCGAACGCCGACGGGACCCCGACCGCCGTCCGCTGCTCGTCGTCGTCACCGATGGCCGGTCCACCGCGGGCCCGGACCCGTTCGCCGCCGCGCAGGCGCTGGCCCGCGCAGGGGTGGCGAGTGTCGTCGTCGACTGCGAGAGCGGGCACGTCCGCCTGGGTCTGGCCGGACGCCTCGCGACCGCGCTCGGCGGCTCGACCGTCCCGCTCGACGCCCTCGCGGCCGGCACCGCCCACCAGCGAAGGGCCGCCTAGACATGCCACAGGGACAGCCCACCGCCGTGCCTGATGACGGCCTGACCACCCGGCAACGCCGGGACCAGGCGTTACTGATCGTCCACACCGGTGACGGCAAAGGAAAGTCGACCGCGGCGTTCGGACTGGCGCTACGCGGCTGGGCACAGGGCTGGCCGGTAGGGGTGTTCCAGTTCGTCAAGTCCGCGAAGTGGCGGATCGGGGAGGAACGGGCGCTGCGGACCCTGGGCGCCGGCGGCGAGGGCGGCCCGGTCACCTGGCACAAGATGGGTGAGGGCTGGAGCTGGGTGCAGCGCCGGATCGACCCGGCGGCCGAGCCTGCCGAGGCCGCCCGGGAGGGCTGGGCGCAGATCTGCCGGGACCTGGCCACCGAAACCTACCGGCTGTACGTCCTCGACGAACTCACCTACCCGTTGAAATGGGGATGGATCGACACCGACGAGGTCGTCGAGGTGCTGCGTACCCGGCCGGGGCGCCAGCATGTGGTCGTGACCGGCCGCGCCGCGCCACCCGCGCTGCTCGACGCCGCCGACCTCGTCACCGAGATGACCAAGGTGAAGCATCCGATGGACGCCGGTCAGAAAGGCCAGCGGGGGATCGAATGGTGACCGTCCCCCGTCTGGTGATCGCCGCGCCGGCGAGCGGGTCGGGCAAGACCACCGTGGCCACCGGGCTGATGGCCGCCTTCACCGCCCGCGGCCTGCGGGTGTCCCCGCACAAGGTCGGCCCGGACTACATCGACCCGAGCTACCACGCCCTGGCCGCCGCACGCCCCGGTCGCAACCTCGACGCCGTGCTCTGCGGGGAGCACCGGATCGGACCGCTGTTCGCGCACGGCGCGCGCGACGCCGACATCGCCATCATCGAAGGGGTGATGGGCCTGTTCGACGGGGTGTCGGTACCCGAACCCGGGCAGCCCGTCGACTTCGCCTCCGCCGCCCACATCGCCCGTCTGCTGGACGCCCCGGTCGTGCTGGTGGTCGACGCGTCCGCCACCGGCAGATCGGTGGCCGCCACCGTCGCAGGCTTCGCAGGCTGGGACGACCGGGTGCGCCTGGCCGGAGTGGTCTTCAACCGGGTCGGTTCCGCCGGCCACGAACGACTGCTGCGGGACGCGGTCGCGGGCCTCGCCATCCCCGTGCTCGGGGTGCTGCGCCGCGACAACCGCGTCGCCGTGCCGTCCCGCCATCTCGGGCTCGTGCCCGCGGCCGAACGCGCGCCCGCGGCGTCCGATGCCGTGCGGGCGCTCGGTGCGCTGATCGCCGCATCCTGCGATCTTGATGCTGTGCTCGCCGTCGCCCGCTCGGCATCGGCGCTGGACGCCCGGCCCTGGACGTCGACCAGAGCCGTCGAGGCACCGGCGGCCCTGGGCCGGCCGGTGCGGATCGCGGTCGCGGGCGGGCCGGCGTTCACGTTCGGTTACGTCGAGCAGGTCGAGTTGCTCCGTGCGGCCGGAGCCGAGGTCGTCGTCGTCGACCCGCTGCGTGACGAGACTCTCCCGGACGGCACGGACGGGCTGGTCATCGGTGGGGGCTTCCCCGAGGAGCACGCGTCAGCACTCGCCGCGAACACGAACCTGCGCGCCCAGGTTGCGGCGCTGGCACACCGCAATGCGCCGATCGTCGCCGAATGCGCGGGCCTGCTCTACCTCGCCCGCTCCCTGGACGGACATCCGATGTGCGGGGTGCTCGACACCGACATGGCGATGGGGCCAGGCCTTACTCTCGGCTACCGCCGGGCTGTGGCCGCCTGCGACAGCCCGGTGGCCACAGCCGGTACCCCGGTGACCGCGCACGAGTTCCACCGCACCTCGGCCCTGCCCAGGGTGGCCCTGCCCGACAACCCGGTCCGTGCATCGACACAACCCGCCTGGCAGGTCGGCCACCGGACAGAGGGTTTCGTTACGGAGGGTTTCGTACGCGGCCAGGTGCACGCCTCCTACCTGCACCTGCACTGGGCGGGTGTGCCCGGCGTGGCCGAACGGTTCGTCGCGGCCGCCGGCCGGGCTCGGGGATCATTCGGACGGGGATCGGGAGGTGCGGGATGAACAACGGCGCAGCGCCGAAGGCCGGTCTTTTGGTGGGGGTCGGTGTCGGTCCCGGCGACCCGGACCTGGTGACGGTCAAGGCGGTCGGGGTACTGGAGCGGGCCGACGTCGTGTTCGTCCCGGTCAGTGACGGGGTGCCGCCGCCCGGACGGGCGGAGGCGACCGTGCGGGCGCACGTCACCCACGATCGGATCCGACATCTGCCGTTCGCGATGACCGGCGACGCCGACTACGACACCCCGGCGGCCGTCGTCGCCAAAGCCCTGCGCGCGCGTCCGGCAGGCACCATCGCGTTCGCCACCATCGGTGACCCGAACGTCTACTCGACCTTCACCACACTGGCCACCCGGGTCCGCGTCCTGCTACCGGGCGTCACCGTCGAAACCATACCCGGGATCATGGCACTGCAGGACCTCGCCGCCCGATCCGGCACAGTGCTGGCCATCGGCACCGAGACGGTCGCGTTGCTGCCGCTGACCGCCGGGGTGGATGCCTACCGCCGGGCGGTCGCCGACCACGACACGGTGATCGCATACAAGGGGGGGCGCGCGTTACCGCAGGTCCTGGAGGTTCTGGCCGAGGCCGACCGACTCGACGGCACGGGCGGCGCGGCCGTCTACGGAGCCGCGCTGGGCCTGGCGGACTGCGATGTCCGCCCGGCCGGCGACCTGCCCCGCGACCAGTCCGGCCCCTACCTGTCCACGCTGATCTCCACCCGGCGGCGGCAGTGGCCGACATGACCGGACCAGCGGACGGAGCCGCCGGCGGTGGACGGGTGACGTTCGTCGGGGCCGGTCCCGGGGCCGCGGACCTGATCACCCTGCGCGGCGCCCGGGTGATCAGCGAGGCCGACGTGGTGATCTGGGCCTCCTCCCTGGTGCACCCGGACGTTCTTGCGCACGCGCGGGCCGACGCGGAGATCATCGATTCGGCCGAGCTTCCCCTGGAAGGTGTCCGAGACATCTACCGGCGGGCCGCTCACCACCACCTCGCCGTCGCCCGGGTCCACTCGGGCGATCCGGCACTGTGGGGGGCGGTGGCCGAACAACTGGAGATATGTGCCGATCTCGGGCTCGCGACGGCGATCGTGCCCGGGGTCAGCAGCTTCACCGCGGCCGCCGCGTCCGTGCGCCGTGAACTGACCATCCCGGAGGTGGCCCAGTCGGTGATCCTGACCCGCCTCGGTGGCGGGAAGACCCCGATGCCTCCCGGTGAGGAGGTCGCCCGGTTCGCCTCCCACGGCACGACGATGGCGCTGTTCCTGTCGGCGGCCCGGTCCGGTCAGCTCCAGGACGAGCTCACCGACGGGGGCTACCCGCCGGAGACACCCTGCGTGGTTGCCTACCGGGTGAGCTGGCCGGACGAGCTGATCGTGTGGTGCACACTCGCGGAACTCGCGGCCACGGTCCGTGCACACAAACTGTGGAAGCACACGCTGGTGCTGGTCGGCCCGGCGCTCACGGCCGGTGGGACCCGCTCGCACCTCTATCACCCGGGTCACTTCCATGGGTTCCGCAGGGCGGAGCGGACCGCCCGGACCGCGCTGCGCGATCGCAACCAGCCCCGTGACCTTCCCGAGGCGTCCGGGGAGCCACCGGCGTGAGCGGCTCCGAACCGGTTCCGCTACGCGAACCGACTCCTGTCTCCGAACCGGTTCCGCTACGCGAACCGACTCCTGTCTCCGAACCGGTTCCGCTACGCGAACCGGATCTGCCGCGCACCGCCAAGGTCCGACCGGACGCGCTGCGTACCGGCTGGACAACCGGGACCTGTTCGGCCGCCGCCGCGAAAGCCGCAAGCACAGCGCTGATCTCCGGTGTGGTGCCACGGGAGATCGAGATCGGGCTGCCGTCCGGTCAGCGGGTGTTGTTCCCGGTCGAGCGGTGCGCGCTGGACGACGGCCGCACCGCCGAGGCGGTTGTGATCAAGGATGCCGGAGACGACCCGGACGTGACGCACGGCGCGCACCTGACCGCGACGGTGACCTGGCGGGCGCGGACCGGTCTGAGGATCGACGGCGGCGTCGGGGTCGGGGTCGTGACAAAACCCGGCCTCGGTCTTCCCGTCGGCGAAGCGGCGATCAACCCGATACCCCGGTCGATGATCGCCCAGTCGGTCGGGGAGGTCGTCGACCTCGACACCCACGGGCTACGCGTCGTGATCAGCGTCCCGGACGGGGAACGGATGGCACGGCGGACCACTAACGCCCGGCTCGGCATCCTCGGCGGGATCTCGATTCTCGGCACCACAGGTATCGTCCGGCCGTTCTCCACGGCGTCATGGCGAGCGTCGGTGGAGCAGGCCGTGGCGGTGGCCGCCGCCCAGGACCAGCGCACGATCGTGCTGGCCACCGGTGGCCGGACCGAAAAGGCAGCCGTCCGGCTGTTACCCGTGCTGCCCCAGGTGTGCTTCGTCGAGGTCGGCGACTTCACCGGAGCGGCGCTGCGCCGGGCGGTCGAAGTCGGCATGACGGACGTGGTCTTCGTCGGCATGGCCGGCAAGCTCACCAAACTCGCCGCAGGCATCCTGATGACGCATTACACCCGGTCGAAGGTCTCCGCGGACCTGCTCGCCGGGATCACCGCCGCCGCCGCCGGCGACCCCGGCCTGGTGGCGGCGGTCGCCGCGGCCAACAGCGCACGGCACGCCCACGAGCTGTGGGACGCCGCGGGCCTGCTGCGGGCAGCCGGTGACCTGCTCTGCGCCCGGGTCGCAGACGTTCTCACCCGGTTCACCGAGAGACGCCTGCGGGCCCGGGTTGCCATGGTCGACTTCACCGGGACGTCCTGCGTCGCCGCTACCGAACCGGCGTGGGTCGGCCCATGCGGATCTGCACCATGAACCGGGTGACGGTGATCGGCTGGGACGGCCGTCCGCTCACGCAACCCGCGGCCCGCGCGCTGGCCGCCGCGTCGCTGATCGCCGGCGGGCGTCGTCACCTCGACGCACTCGGACCGATCCTGCCCCCGGACACACAGACAATCACCTTCGGTAACGTCTCGGCGGGTCTTGCTGAGCTGACCGCGCACCTGGCCGCGGGTGGGGGACCGGCGGCGGTCCTCGCCAGCGGCGACCCGGGATTCTTCGGTATCGTCCGGGCGCTGCGGCGCCACGACCTGGACGTCGAGGTGCTGCCCGCGGCATCCTCCGTCACCCTCGCGTTCGCCCGGGCCGGACTGCCCTGGGAGGACGCGATGGTGGTCAGCGCGCACGGCCGCCGCCTGGACCGGGCCGTGAACGTCTGCCGCGCACACCACACCGTGGCGGTGCTGACCGGGCCGGCGGGCGATCCGTCCAGGCTCGGCGCGGCGCTCGCCGGACTGCCCCGACGGATGTTCGTCGCCGAGGGGCTCGGGATGCCCACCGAACGGACCGCCTGGTGCACGCCGGAGCAGGCCGCTACCCGTAGTGACTGGCGCGATCCGAACGTGGTCATCGTGCGGGATACCGGCCGTTGCACAGGAACGGATCCAACAGACATAGATCCAACGGATCCGGGGGCGGACGAGGGGGATGCCGGCTGGCTGTTCCCACCCCGGCCGTCCCCACCCGGTTGGGCGCTGGCCGAGGCCGCGTTCACCCACCGCGACTCGATGATCAGCAAGGTGGAGGTGCGGGCGATGGCCCTGGCACGACTCGGCCCGGGGCCGGGTGACCTCGTCTGGGACGTCGGCACCGGCAGCGGTTCGGTGGCGGTCGAATGCGCGCGCCTCGGCGCCGGCGTGATCGCTATCGATCACGATCCGGACGCGTGCGACCACGCCCAGGTGAACGCCCGCACACACCGGGTGTCGATCCAGGTTGTCACCGGCACCGCACCGGACATACTCACGGACCTGCCCACACCGGACGCGGTGTTCGTCGGCGGCGGCGGACCGGATGTGGTCACCGCCTGCGCGCGGCACGCCAGGCGCGTGGTGGTCGTCGCCCTGGCCGCCATCGACCGGGTCAGGCCCACCTGGGACGCGCTCGCAGCCGCCGGCCTCGACGTCGCCGGGACCCAGCTCGCCGCGTCCCGGCTACGACCGCTCCCGGACGGCGTACTGCGGCTGGCCGCGACGAACCCGATCGTCGTGGTCTGGGGAACACGATGACGGCGGAGATGACACAGAGCAGGTCCGGCATCGGCCTGGTCGCGGTGACCGCCGCCGGCCGCACCGCCGCGGACGAACTGGCGCATGCCTGGCCCGACGCCCGCGTCTACGGCGGTACGGCCCGCGAGGCGCTCGCCGCCGCGGTCGCCGAATGCGTGGGGGTGGTCTGCTTCCTCGCCACGGGCGCGACGGTACGGCTGCTGGCCGACGAACCGCACACGGCCGGGACCCTCGCGGACAAGGGCCGAGGTCCGGGTGTGGTCTGCGTGGACGAGGCACGCCGGTGGGCGGTCGCCCTTGTCGGCGGGCACGGCGGGGGAGCCAACAAGCTGGCGGAACGTGTCGCCGCCACGCTCGGCGCGACCGCGGTTGTCACCACCGCCAGCGACGCCTCCGCCACCACCGCACTCGACTCGTTCGGCGCCGACATCGGCCTGCGCGTCGAACCCGGTTCCCCGCTCGCTGCCGTGGGCGTGGCCATCCTGTCGGGCGAGCCGGTGACCCTGCACGCGGACGCCGTCTGGCCGCTTCCCCCGCTGCCCCCGACGGTCCTGGTGGCCGGCGCCTGCGACCGGGACCGGGACCGCCAACACGAACGCGCGGTGGGGCCGGCCATCTTCGTCACCGACCGGCTCGCCGTCACCAGCCGGTTGGTCCCGCCGGCCGGACCAACCGTGGTCTACCGACCCCCGAGCCTCGTCGTCGGGGTCGGCGCGAGCCGCGGCGCGCCCGCCGGGGAGATACTGGACCTCGTCGATGCCGCCCTGGCCGACGCGGGCCTGTCACCGCTGGCGGTGCGCCACCTCGCGACCATCGACGCTAAACGGGACGAAGCGGGCATCGTCGCCGCGGCGCACGCACGGGGCTGGCCGCTGGTCATCCACCCGGCCGCGACGCTCGCGGCCGTCGACGTCCCGCATCCCTCCGAAGTGGTACGGGCCGTCGTCGGCACCGCGAGCGTCGCCGAGGCGGCGAGCCTGCTCGATGCTGACGGCCACGCGCCCGCCGGCGGCGAACTGGTCGTGCCCAAGCGGGCCAGCGCACACGCAACCGTGGCAGTGGCCCGCCACCGTCCCCGCGGCCGGTTGGCGATCATCGGTCTCGGTCCGGGTGAACGGGACCTGCTCACTCCCCGGGCCGCCCGCGAACTTGCCCGGGCAAGCGTGATCGTCGGCCTGGACCAGTACGTCGACGCCGTCGCCGACCTGATCCGGCCGGGCGCACGGGTGCTGGCCAGCGGCCTTGGTTCGGAGGAGGCACGCGCCGGCATGGCCGTGGACGCGGCCCGCGCAGGGCACGCGGTGGCACTGCTCGGCAGTGGGGACGCCGGGGTGTACGCGATGGGCAGCCCGGCGTTGGACCAGGCGGACGACTCCTTCGACGTGGTGGGCGTTCCCGGGGTGACCGCGGCGCTGTCCGCCGCGGCCCTGCTCGGAGCGCCGCTCGGCCACGACCACATGATGATCAGTTTGTCGGACCTGCACACGCCCTGGGAGGTGATCGAACGGCGGGTCCGGGCTGCGGCGCAGGCCGATCTCGTCGTCGCCTTCTACAACCCGCGGAGCAGGACACGGACCTGGCAGCTGCCGCGGGCGCTGGACCTGCTGGCCGCCCACCGGCCGCCGTCGACCCCGGTCGGGATCGTCACGGACGCCTTCCGCTCCGGTCAACGGGTCACCGTCACGACGCTCTCCGAACTGACGGATCCGGACACGGCGGACACCGGTCTCGATCTCGTCGGCATGACCACGACGGTCGTGGTCGGCAGCACCTGGACCCGCGTCGTGGCAGGCCGTGTTGTCACTCCGAGGGGATACAGATGGAGCTGATCTACCAGATTCGCGCCGAGGGATGCGCGGGGTGCGGGGCCTGCCTTGTCACCTGTCCCGAACACGCACTGCGGCCGGGGCCATCGCGGCCCGGTGGCGGCCGGGCCCCGGTCATCCTCACCGGTCACTGCACCGGGTGCGGGGAGTGCGCCGAGATCTGCCCGGTCGACGCGATCGACGCCGTCGATGCCAGGGCGGCGGCGCGATGAACAGCGTGGGCGGACGGGTGGCGCATCCGATCGAACAACACTCCTACGCGATCCTGCGGGCACGCCTCGCCGCGGCGGGCCCGGACACCCGGCACCTGCCGCCACTGACCCGCGCGGTGATCGAACGGGTCGTGCACGCCAGCGCCGACATCGACTACGCCACCGACCTGATCTGCGACGAGGACGCCCTGCGCGACGGTGTTGCCACGCTCGCCGCGGGCGCACCGGTTGTCGCCGACGTGCGGATGACGGTCGCGGGCATCACCACCCGGGACGTGGTGTGCCGACTCGCCGACGTCGACCCGGTCGCGGCCACCAGCGACGGTCTGACCCGTTCGGCCGCGGCCGTCGAACTCGCCCTCGACGAGGTCGGCCCGGGCGCGGTGTGGGTGATCGGATGCGCGCCGACCGCGCTGGCGCACCTGCTCGCACTGGCCGACGTCGCCCGGCCGGCGCTCGTCGTCGGCATGCCGGTCGGTTTCGTCGGCGCGGTCGAGGCCAAGGAGGCGCTGCGCGCCTCGGGCCTGCCAGCGGTCTCGAACCGGTCGGAGAAGGGTGGGGCGGCCGTGGCCGCCGCCGCGCTCAACGCGTTGCTGTACGAGGGGGTGCGCCCGTGACCGCCGTGGGACAGGCAGACCTTGCGCAGTCGAGACCCGCCCTGCTGCTCGTCGGGCATGGGACGCGCAGCGCGCCCGGGGTGTCGCAGTTCCAGGCGTTCGTCGACCGGGTCCGCAAACGGGCCGGCGAGACGGTGGTGGACGGCGGGTTCATCGAGCTGTCGAGTCCACCCGTGGCCGATGCGGTGGCCCGGCTGGTCGCGACCGGCCAGCGCCGGCTCGCCGTGGTGCCGATGACCCTGGTCGCCGCCGGGCACTCCAAGGGTGACATTCCCGGCGCGCTCGCCCGGGAACGCACCCGCCATCCCGGCCTGGACTACACCTACGGACGGCCCCTCGGCCCGCATCCGACGCTGCTGGCCGCGCTGGACGAGCGGATCGGGACGGTGTGCCCCCGCCGCGACCGCGCGGACACGACGGTGCTGCTGGTCAGCCGCGGCTCCACCGACCCGGACGCCAACGCCGAGATCGCCAAGGTCGCCCGGCTGCTGTGGGAGGGACGCGGGTTCGCCGGCGTCGAACCGGCGTTCATCAGCCTGGCCGACCCGGGGGTGCCGGCCGGTCTGGAGCGTTGCCGCCGGCTGGGGGCGTCGCGGATCGTGGTGGCGCCGTACTTCCTGTTCGCAGGTGTCCTCCCGGACCGCGTCGTCGCCCAGGCCCGTGGCTGGGCCGCCGAGCATCGCGGCGTCGACGTGCGATGCGCGGGCCTGCTGGGCGACAGCGACGGGCTGGTAGACCTGGTACTCGAACGCTTCGGTGAGGCACTCGACGGTGACATCCGGATGAACTGCGACACCTGCCTGTACCGGGTCGCCCTGCCCGGGTTCGCCCACCGGGTCGGTGCGGCGCAGACCCCGCACGACCACCCGGACGACCCGACCCATCCACACGGCCGCCACCATCATCTGGACGGCCATCCGCACCACAGCCACCCGCACCACGGCGAGCCGGCTCATTAGGCGAGGACGAGCTGGGCGGGGTTGATCGCGACAGGGAAGGGATCGGTGACGGTCAGTGTCTGGTCGTCGTGGACGGTCGTGGTTTCGGCGTATTCGCTTTCGCCGTCGCGGAGGGCCAGGGTGGTGATCGAGGGCTTGTCCGCGTCGACGATCCAGTAGTGCGGGACACCGAGGCGGGCGTAGACGTCGCGTTTGAGTAGCCGGTCGACGCCGACGCTGCTGGGGGAGAGCACCTCGACCGCGAGTACCGGCACGGCCAGGTACCCCTGCCCACGGACCAGATCCGCCCGGCGGACCACGCACACGTCCGGCTGGACGCTCGTCCGCTCACCCCGACGTACATCCGGAGTGGGTGCGAAGGCGACCAGGTCCGCAGGACAGGCGTTGGTGAACGCGATCGCCAGCTCCAGGCAGGCACGTTGGTGTTCCCAACGGGGGGCGGGGCTCACCAGGAGCACCCCATCCACCAGCTCGTAACGCCGGCCGTCGTCCGGCATCCCCGCCAGATCCTCGACGGTGAACCCGTCCTCGCGGACCGGGAGATCCTCGTACGCAACCGCCATGAACGCCATGATGGGCTCCTCTCAGCCATGACGCCACACTGATCGTCCCACACCCTGCGTACCAGATCCGACCACGATCTGTGGACAACGCATGGTTATCCACAGGATGGATCGACGTGGCTCAGGCCGAGGCGGCGAGGCGGCGACGGTCGCGACGGCGGGCGAGCAGCCGGTCGGCGAGCGCGTCCGCGCGTTCGATGTCGTCGAGGGACACCCGGGTGCGCTCCTCAACCTCCATGATCGCGGCGAGCAGCTCGGCGGACAGCCGGGTCCGGTCCGCCACCCGGGCGACGCTCGGCGGCAGGAATCCGGACGCCGGCCGGCCGGCGTCCAACCGGCGGAGCTGGTCGAAACGGGGCTGTTGGCTGGAACGGCGGGGCTGGTTGCGCAGGTCCATGGACCCAGTGACGGGCCTGGGGGATCTGGAATCAACCCTTGACATCGGTCCCGTCAGGCAGGTCCGCGGTTACCCACAGGTGATCCCCAGCCACGAGATGGATGCCCACCGGCCTGTGGACAGGGTTATCCACATTTTCGGGCAGGTGTGACCGTTCTCACATTCGATCACAGGGGTTGCCGATCCGGCGACACCACGCTTCCGGAGCCCCTGCGCGGGACATCCCAGGGGGAGGACACCCTGCCCTGGCCCACGGGTTCGGTCGACTCCCAGACCCGCCGCCAGCGGGCCTCACGGGGGGTACGTCTCGACCCGACCGGCGCTGGAGAAGGGGCCGGCACGGCACGTAGCGACTCCCACCAGGTGGTGGTGTCCTCGTCCAGCAGCCGGGACACCTCGACCGCGACACGGCTGGTGAACGACCGAAGATCCTCTGCTGCTGGATGTGTCGTCGGATGCATGGGCCGGCCGAACCGCACGGACACCCCGGGACGGCCCGCAACCGGCCACGCCCGACCGCGCGGCATCGCGGCGAAACTACCCCGGATCGCGACCGGGACCACCGGAACGCCACAGGTGATCGCCAGATGGGCCGCGCCGAACCGGAACCGGGCAAGCCGGCCGTCGGACGACCGGGTACCCTCCGGAAAGATCACCAGATTCCAGCCGTCGGCAAGCAGGTCGGCCGGCGCGGTCGAGGGCGCGCCCCCGCGGCGCTCGATCGGCACGGTCGCGAACAGGAAGGTTGTGGACAGGCCCCGCCACCAGCTGTCGAAAAAGTAGTCGGCGGCGGCGGCCACGGCGGTGCGCTCCCGCACGCCGCGCGGCAGCGCACACAGCAGCAGCGGCGCATCCAGGTGGCTCGCATGGTTCGAGACGAAAACCGCGGGTGTGCGCAACCCTTCGATCGCGTCCAGCCCGGCTACCGAAAGTGCCAGGTTCGCGTCCAGGAGCGGCCTCATGCCGACCTGTAGGGCCGCAACCCGGGCCGCCCGCATCGCGGGGGTACGCGCCCATGCGGTCGGGAACTCCTTCGCCACCACCGGCGGCCGGTGGGATTCAGCCGAGCGCGGCACCGGCGGCCGTGACCCCCAACGCCAGGCACGGGCCACCTCACGCAGGCCGACCCCGGCCGGCCGACGCGCCATCACCGCACGTCCGCGATGGCGTGCGGCGGGGAATGCAGGTAGGTCAGGGACGGGTCACGGCCCACCGTCGCGGACACCATCTCCAACGCGTCCGCCAGGGTGGACGCGGCACGGAAACCCATCCGCGCGCATGCCGCACGGTCACCGCCGACCCACACCACGTCTCCCAGGTGGTCCATCGCATGCGCACCCCAGTACCACATGTAGAACGGGTGGACACCGTGGTAGGCGTGCGAGGTGCGGTACAAGTGGGTGTACCAGGGGTCGGTCGCGTACTGCTTCTCGAAGGTGGCCTCGATCGTCGCCGGATCGGTGGACTCGGCGAGAACCTCCTCGAAGAAGTCCACGTACGACGGATGATGCAACTGGGAGAACTCCGGCGTCACCGGATGGTAGAGGATCATCGCTCCACCACGACGGACCAGCGGCTGCCCCCGGTACATGTTGAAGAAGTACCCGAGCCCCAGGCACATCGCGAGGATCGGGTTCATCACCGAGTTGACGTTGTAGGGCCCCAGATAGGGCAGGCCCACGACAAGGACGTCGCTCTGCCCGTTGACCTCGACGAGCTGCTGGCGGTGCACGTTCGCGAGCGTCTTCGCATGCACGGCCTCGGTCTCACCCGCGTGGACGCCGGTCACCCCGTAGTCGGCGACAAGGTCGCCGAAGAGCTTGCGGCGGGCCCGCACCGGCATCGCGGCGAGCCCCCGTGACATCCCGAAAGCCATCGCCTGGTCGCGGACGGACCACTCCCACTCCCGCTTCATCAAGAACGCGTACCGGGACGGGAACGAGGCGTTGTTCACGGTCGTCTCCACCGTGAATATCTTCAGATGGTCGGCCAGCAGCCGGCCCATCCGCCACGCGGAGGAGTGCATGGCCGAGCGGGTGTGATCCATGAACGAGCGCGAGTGGACCATCGTGTGGCTGTTGTGGTGGTGTCGCAGACTGTTGTAGGACGCGAGCCCGATCGGCACCGACTTGTGACCGCCGTCCATGGCCACCATGTTCACGTTGACGTAGACCAGCAGGTCCGACTCGGCGGCCCGCCTGTTGATCTCGACGTCCTCGCCGCTGTCGGTCAGACCGATGTGCGTCAGGTTGTCCTTGTCCTCGGCGTCGTGGTTGTACAGGTTGTCCGGCCAGAACGACCGGAACACCCGTTCCCCGACGGCCCTTTCGATCTCGGCGGCGGTCATCCGCCGGTGCAGGGCGTTGGCGACGATCAGTACGACGTCGTCGACACCGACCTCGGCGGCCATCGTCAGCACCCGCTCGATCACCCGCTGGCGGATGTCGGGCCGGCGCATCGGCGGCAACGGCAGCGACAGGTCGTCGAAGGCGATCGTCAGCCGCATCCCGGGACGCAGCAGTGCCCGCAGCGGCTCGCTGTTCTCCGGCTCCGCCAGCGCCCGGTCGATCGCCGCGTCCACATCCGCCAGCTCCGGTAGGGACTCCGGCGGGTAGACGACCCGGGTACCGAGCGGGAACCG
Source organism: Frankia sp. Cppng1_Ct_nod (assembly GCF_920656135.1). Classification (NCBI taxonomy): domain Bacteria; kingdom Bacillati; phylum Actinomycetota; class Actinomycetes; order Frankiales; family Frankiaceae; genus Frankia; species Frankia sp. Cppng1_Ct_nod. The sequence continues at coordinate 176,631 of NZ_CAKKTK010000001.1, forward strand.
CTCCAGCCCGAACCCTTCACCCTGATGGACGAGCAGCGGAGGAGTCCGCTCATCGACCTCGAGCACGAACCCCGGTCTCACCTGTGCGATCCCCTCACGCGCGGTCGCGGCCATGCGACGCTGCCGCCGGCCGCCATCCAGTAGATGTCCTGGTACTGAACAACAGATCGCCCGTCTGTCACGGTGCCCTCTGTCACGGTGCCCTCTGTCACGGTGCCATCAGGTCGAAGGCGACCTTGACCGCTCCGAGACGACCGGCTGCAAGCGCATGGTCCACCGCGTCCCGCCAGCGGTCCAACGGATAGGTCGCCGACACGATCCCGTCCAGGGGCGCGGTCGCCGCGAGCTCCAGCGCCCGGTCGAAGTCCGACCGGGCCGTCCCCGATCCGACGCTGGACGCGTAGGTCCCCACCAGTTCCAGTTCACGGAACCACAGCGGGGCCAGGTCGACCGACCCGGTGGGAACCCCCGACAGCACGACCCGCCCGCCCGCCCGGGTGGTGCGCAGCGCCGTCGACAGCGACGACGCGCTGCCGGCACAGTCGATCGCGATGTCCACCCCGCCGAGCAGGTACGGCGGGCCGACCTCCGGTTCGAGCTTCAGCGCCCGTGTCCCGCGGCGCACCCCACCGACCGCGGATGCCGGCGGAAGGATCTCGTCCGCGCCGAAACGACGCGCAAGCTCCACCTGGCGGCGGTGCTTGGCGACGACCGTCACCGGCCCGGCCTTGGTGTAGGCGCGCAGCGCCAGCAGCGTGAACAACCCCACCGCACCCGCACCGATGATCAGCACCCGGTCGCCGTCACCGGGATCGGCCCGAAGCGCGGTGTGCACCGCACACGCGAGCGGTTCGACGAGCACCGCCCGCTCGTCCGGCAGGTCATCTGCAACCGGATGCAGCTGCGAACGGTGGGCGACCAGCGCCCTGCTCCACCCACCGCCGGTGTCCGCGCAGTAACCGGTCTGTAGCCCGGGAGCCAGATGACCGGACGTAATCCGGTCACAACGGCTGGTATACCCGCCCGCGCACCCGGAACAGGCGGGCAGCCCCCGGGCAGCGCAGCCGAGCACCGGGTCGACGACCACCCGGGCACCCGCCGCGAGCTCGGTACCGTCGGCGAGCGTGACACCGGTCTGCAGGTCGGCCACGATCTCGTGGCCCGGGACGAAGGGCATCGAGACCAGGGATGCGAAGTAGAGAGATGACTGCCCGGTGAGGGTCGTCAGATCCGATCCGCAGATCCCGGACAACCGGGGACGGATGGTGACCCAGCCGTCCCCGGGCAGGGCCGGGGCGGGCCGGTCGGTCAGCCGCAACGGCGCCGTGGTGGTGGCCGCGGCAGCCGCCAGGGACGGCAGCCGGCCGGACACTGTCCGGGTCGCCAGATACCGGGGCAACGACCGGTAGAGCTCCAGGGCACGGCTCACCGGTCGGCTCCCAACCGCATGGTCCGGACGCGGCCGGGACCCGCAGGCCCGCCACCGCCACCGCCGCCGCCGTGCCGGGCGACGGCGTGCGCCTGCCGCTCGGCGCGGTTCACGGCGACCGCGCGCGGCTCACCGGGCGTGGAGGACCACTGTTCGATCGGCCAGCCGGATCGCCGGGCCACCCGGTAGAGCGGCAGATCCGGGTTGACCGCGACCGGGTTGCCGACCGCGCGCAACATCGGCAGGTCCGACTGGCTGTCCGCATACGCCCAGGACGCCGACAGGTTCGCCCCCACCCGCTTGGCGTAGTGGTCGAGCCAGGCCGCACGGGAGTCACCGACCAGCGGGGCCGACACCAGACGCCCGGTGCAGCGCCCGTCCGGGCCGACGGCGAGCCGGGTGGCGACGACCTCGTCGAACAGCGGCGCCAGCGGACGGGTGAGGACCTCGACCGCCCCGGTGAGCAGGACGGTCCGGTGCCCAGCCTCCCGATGTTCACGGACCCGGCGGATCGCCCCCGCCTTCGCCCGGCGCAGCAGGATGTCACCGGCGACCTCGTCGACGAGCCGGACGAGCTCGTCCGGGTCGGCGCCGGCATACCGGGTGTACACCGCCCGGATGAGATGCCCCCGGTCCCGCCGCTCGGCCCGCACGTACCCGGGCAGCGCGCGGGCGAGCTGCGCGAGTTCGCGCCCGCGCGCCACCGGAGTCTGGTCGGCCAGCCGCAGCCACAGGTAGGACTCGACCACCGTCGAGGACACGAGCGTGCCGTCCAGGTCGAACACCGCGAGGGTGTCCGGACCACCGGTGAGCGCGTGGGACGCCCGCCGCGTCGGCACCGCGGGGCGATCCGGACCGCGGAAACTCGCCGTCACACTCGGAAAATGGATCTCCTGCAGGTAGGTGCGCCAGTCGTAGCAGGCCGGGTCGAACCCGAACCGCTCGGCGTCGGCGGGCTCCAGCGCCTGATGCAGCGCGCGGGTCGCGTCATCGACATAGACCAGCTCGGCTTTGGTGTACGACCGGTACAGATCCTGGTAGCGCCGCAGGAACGACAGCCGTTCGTCAAGCTGCTCCAGGTCACGGGCGGCCTGGCGGATCCGGTCCGAGCGGGGCGCGTACCCCAGGGCCTTGCCGGCAAGGCCCGCGAACCGCTCGCCGCGCCGCAGCTGGCCCTCGACCGTGGCCGCTCCGGCGAACCGCCAGTCGGCGGCCGGGATGGCTCCGCGCCGGGGCTTGGACAGCGGGTGACGCCCGAAGTACTCACGGACGTGCTCGTAAAGATCACGGAACAGCAGCGGGTTACGAAAACCCGAACAGACGGTGTAGTAGGCCGGGGTCGACGCCATCGGGGTGGCCGCGGCGGCGGCAATGATCGCGTTCACGACGAGGTCGACTGGGATGATGTCGATGATCCCGTCAGGCGACGCCGGGAAGTCCGGCAGTTCCCCGCGTCCGTAGGCGAGAATCAGCGGCTCCGCCATCTTGAAGCCCTCGATCCATCCCGGGAACGGGCGGGCCAGCGCGCTTTCGATGATGGACGGACGGACGATCGTGAGCGGCAGGCCGTCCCGTTCGCCTTCGAGGAAACGCTCAGCGAGGGCCTTGGTGAACGTGTAGCAGTCCGTCCAGCCGAGGACCCGGGCCCGTTCGCCGCCGGCATCGACCAGTCTGCGGTCCACCCATCTGCGGCGACGCCGCTCGGCTTCCCGGGCCACCGTCTGCGCCCCCGCGCGGATGTGCTCGGCCTCGGCTTCCTCCCGGAAACCACGCAACGCATCGGGGGTCCGGGAGGCGTCCTCGGCCGCTGTCCGCGCCCGTGCCGCAGCGGCCTGCTCGGCCCGCCAGTCCACGTTGTGCACAAGCCGGCCCTCGGCCACGTGCCCGGACCGCAGACCCGCGACATAGGCCGTGGAGATGTGCACCAGGTGCGGTCGGGCGCCGCTGTCGCGGACGGCCCGCAGCAGTTCCTGAACGCCGCCGAGGTTGGTGGTGAAACCCATGTCGATCGGCGGGTCGAACGACACCTCACCCGCACAGTGGATGACGATGTCGAGGTCCGCCGGCAACGTCGGCATCCGCGCGAGGTCGCCTTCGAGCACCGTGACCCGTTCGCGCAGCGCCTGTTCGACGCCGTCGGCGCCGACGCGCTCACGCCACGCGGTGAACGCAGGCTTGGCGATGAGGCCCGCGAGCCGAGCCTGTCCACTCCTGCCTGCGCGGGGACGGATGAGAACGACCACCCGGGTGTCAGGCAGGTCGGACAGCAGCCGTTCCAGCAGTGCCTCGCCCACGAAGCCGGTCGCTCCCGTGACAAGGACCCGCTTGCCCGCGAGCTGCTCGGACAGCCCCACCGCCTCACCTCATTCCGTGTTGGGATACCGGTGGGCCACAGTAAGGGACGCCGGTACCCCCGACCGAAAGCGCCTACCACCTGCGAGGCCCGCGTCCACCTCCGCAACACCGAAAGTCATGGCCGGCGCACCCGGAGGCAGACCCCTGAGTGACTAGGGAACATTGGAAAAAATCGTATCGCCAGGAACATTACACAGAGTATTCAACATCGGTGTGGTTGCGGGGCCGCGGCCGCAACCACAGCCGGCCTGGCATGCACCATCAGCATGCGGATGGGAGGGGAGGACCATCCCGTGGCCACCGCAGATCTGCGTACGCTCCTGATCGTGTTGGAAGACCTGGACCGCGAGATCGTCCGCCTGCTGTGCCGGGACGGTCGGATGAGCTACACCGACCTCGGGCGGGCCACCGGTCTGTCCGTCTCCGCGGTGCACCAACGGGTGCGGCGCCTGGAACAACGCGGCGTGATCACCTCCTACGTGGCCCTGGTCGACACCGCCCAGGTCGGGCTGCCGCTCACCGCGTTCGTCTCCATCACGCCGATCGACCCCAGCCAGCCGGACGACGCACCGGACCGGTTACGCCGCCTGAACGCGATCGAGGCATGTCACAGCGTTGCCGGCGAGGAGAGCTACCTGCTGAAGGTCCGGGTCGCGGGTCCGGGCGACCTGGAAAGCCTGCTGCAGGAGATCCGCGCCGCGGCGAACGTCTCGACCCGCACGATGGTGGTGCTGTCAACCCCGTACGAGGCACGCCCACCGGGCGTCTAGACCGCATAGGCCGCAGGTTGCGACGACCACCACCGTGCTCCACCGCCCTGGCGCGCACCACGACAGGTGGCCGGCGGGCAGACTGTTCAGTCGTGGCGAACACGTCGTCGAAACCCTGGTACGAACAGTCCGAGCAGCCGACAGGTGCAGGATCAGGCGCCGGAGCGGGAGAACCTCAGCGCGTCCTTTACCGCGGCGGCCGGGTGTACAGTCCGGCATCCCCGTTCGCGACCGCCCTACTGGTCGAAGGCGGCACGGTCGCGTGGATCGGCTCCGACCCGGCCGCCGACGCGATGACCGCGGACGAGACCGTGGACCTCGATGACGCCGTGGTCACCCCCGCCTTCGTGGACGCACACATGCATGCGACCGCGGCCGGGCTCGCGCTCGACGGCCTCGACCTGGCCATGGCGCCGACCCTGGCCGCAGCCCTCGACCAGCTCGCCGACCACGTCCGGCGCCACCGCGCGACCATGGTGCTCGGCACCGGCTGGGACGACACGGGGTGGCCGGAAGGCCGGCCACCCACGGCCGGCGAACTCGACCGTGCGAGCGGCGGAGCATCGGTCTACCTGTCCCGGATCGACGGCCACTGCGCGGTCGTGTCCTCCGCTCTCGCCGCCCACTCCGGCGCCCCCGGCGCGCCCGGATGGCTCGGCGACGGGCTGTGCCGGGGCGAGGCCCACCACGTCGCGCGGGCCGCCGCATACGCCGGCGTGTCCCTCCATCAACGGCGCGCCGCGCAGCGACGAGCCCGCGCGCACGCCGCCGGCCTCGGCATCGGCGCACTGCACGAGATGGCCGGGCCGGAGGTCTCCTCCGCGGACGACCTGAGCGACCTGCTGACGCTCGCGGCCGACGAACCGGGGCCGGTCATCCACGGTTACTGGGCCGGTGACATCGACACCGCGCTGGCCCTCGGCACCGGGCTCGGCGGCGACCTGTTCGTCGACGGCTCGCTGGGGTCGCACACCGCGGCGCTACGCGCCCCCTACGTCGACGCCCTCGACAACCACGCATCCCACAACCGCGGCCTGCTGCAACTGGATGCGGACGCGATCCAGGAGGTCGTCGTACGAGCCGGCGAGGCCGGCCTGCAGACCGGCTTCCACGCCATCGGGGACGCCGCCATCGACGCCGTCCTGGACGGGTACGAACGCGCGGCCGAGAAGATCGGCCTGCCACGCGTCGTAGCCGGCCGCCATCGCATCGAACACTGCGAGATGGCGGATACCGCCCAGATCGCCCGGATGGCCCGCCTTGGCCTGGTGGCCAGTGTGCAGCCGGCGTTCGACGCCCACTGGGGAGGCCCGGGTGAGATGTACACCCGACGGCTCGGAACCGACCGTGCGGTCGCGATGAACCCCTTTGCCTCGATGGCCGCCGCAGGCGTCGTCCTGGCGCTGTCCTCGGACGCCCCGGTGACCCCGATGGACCCCTGGGGCGGCGTGCGCGCCGCGGTCCGGCACCACTCGCCGTCCGCGGCGCTGAGCGCCCGGGCGGCGTTCTCCGCGGCGACGAGGGGCGGGTGGCGGGCCGCCCGGGCCGACGGTGACGGCAGCGGAGTCCTCGCCGCGGGCACCCCCGCGACGTTCGCCGTCTGGCGGGTGGCGGGGGAGTTGGTCGTGCGGGTACCAGACACCCGGGTGGCCGCATGGTCCACCGATCCGAGATCGGGGCTGGCGGGCCTTCCCGACATCGACGGCCCCACCCCCCTGTGCATGCGTACGGTCGTGCGCGGCACGGTCGTCCACGATCTGATGACCGACAGGTGAACGAGCATCCGCCTGAGATCGGAACATGACGGCAGAAAGGGTCCCGGACCGTCCTTCGGACCGATTCCCTACCCGCCGGATGCGGGCAGGGACACCGTTGTCTAGGGGACGATCCGGGACCCTCCGGGCTGCTGTGCAGCTCCCCCTTCGCCGGCGGTGACGAACTTCCTGCCCGAACCCCACCACCGACCGGGCCTGGTACTGGGCGGGGGCGGACGCGTGAGCGCCCGACGCCCGCCGGCCGGTCTGCCGACAGGGAAGGCGCTGCCGCAGCCGCCTGTACGAGTGGACGACATGGACCGTACCGGTCGTTGCCGTGGTGCTGTCAACCATCTGTTCCACCTGCGTCTTCTTCCTGTTTTCCCAGGTCAGAAGGAGCAGCCACCCACGCGGGGTTGCGTGACCGTTGTGAACGGTCCGGGCGTGTCACCGTCCGCCCAGGAGGACGTTCCTCCCAGGTGGAACTCATCCACTCCACGACGACTACTCCACGTCCACGACGACTACTCCACGCAGCGGATCAGTCAACGCGGCAGCTCGTTCCTCGGCAGCCGGTGATACGAGCCGATCGCGGACGGTGCGATCCGCCGACCCGGTCGAGTCCGGTCCGGGTGGTGACCGACACTGGGTACTGTGACAGCTCCGGACACGCCGACCGCCGAGCACCCACCGTCCGCCCGTCGGATCTCGGGGCGGGCCCGGCAGTTGATCCGGCCACTGCTCGCGGTCACCGCCGGGATCACGTTGTATCTGGCCTTCCCACCCGTCGGGATGTGGCCGCTCGCACCGGTCGCGGTGGCGGCGCTCACCCTCCTCGTCCGCGGTGTACGGCTCCGGCACTCGTTCGGCCTCGGCGTGCTGTTCGGTCTCGGCTTCATGCTGTCGATGCTGCGGTTCGTCATGTTTGTCGGCCTGGACGGCTGGGTGGTGCTGTCGATCGGTGAGGCCGCCCTGCTCGCGGTGGTCGCACCGGCGACGACGGTGGTGACACGGCTGCGTGGCTGGCCGTTGTGGGTCGCCGCGGTGTGGGTCGGGCAGGAAAGCCTGCGCGGACGCGTCCCGTTCGGCGGGTTTCCATGGGGGAAGCTGGCCTTCAGCCAGGCAGACGCACCGCTCGCACCCCTGATGGCACTCGGCGGCGCCCCGCTGGTGACGGCTGCGGTGGCCGGCTCCGGCGCGCTGCTGGCCGCGGCCACGCTCCGTTCGGGGATCCTCGGCGCGCGGGTTGCGGCCTCGTCCGGCGCGGTCCCCGGACCAGTCCGCAGACGGACGCCTACGGCCGCGGCCCGCCCGTTCGCCGGGGCCGTCGCCGTGACGCTCGTCGGTCTTGCGGTGCCGCTGCCGACCTCCGCGCAGGCCGGGACGGCGACGGTCGCCGCGGTCCAGGGCGACGTCCCGCAGGCCGGTGGTCTAGACGCGCTCGGCCGCAGGTTCCAGGTCACCACGAACCATGTCACCGAGACCGAACGCCTCGCCGCGGATGTCGCAGCCGGCCGTACCCCGCAGCCGGATCTCGTCCTGTGGCCGGAGAACTCCTCCGACGTCGACCCGCTCGACGATCCGCACGCCGCGGCCCTGCTGGACCGGGCGGCGCGGGCGGCGAGGGCTCCCGTACTCGTCGGCGCGGTGCTCGACGGGCCGGGGCCACGCCAGGTACGCAACGCGGGTCTGGTCTGGGCGGCGGGCGGCTGGCAACGCCAGATGTACATCAAGCAGCACCCCGTGCCGTTCGCCGAATACCTACCGGGCCGGCCTGTGCTGGAGAAGCTCGTCAAACGGTTCGCCACCGAGATGCCGAACGACTTCGTCCACGGCGACAGGGTCGGGACACTCACCATCGGCGGCATCACGATCGGCGACGTCATCTGTTTCGAGGTGGCCGACGACGGTCTCGTCCGCGACACGGTCAACGCGGGTGCCCGGCTGCTGGTCGTGCAGACCAACAACGCCTCGTTCGGGCACAAGGGTGAAAGCGAGCAGCAGCTGGCGATGACCCGGCTGC